>JAWOGG010000094.1:0-25963 GCA_046497085.1 Orrella sp. | reverse complement strand
GAAGAGAGTGAAGCCCTTCAGCGGCAACGCATAGAGCTCGCGCAAGTCATTAGCAACGGGGCACAACTAGTCACAGAAAACAGGCAACTGCGTCGCCTTCTTGGTGTGATCGATGACAAGGCCACGTACCCCACAGTCGTCGTTGAAGTGCTCTACGAGCCCGCGACGGACTATCGTCGACGGCTGGTCTTTAATAAAGGCCTTAATGATGGCATTGAGCCCGGCATGCCAGTCATTGATGAGGGCGGTATTGTGGGTCAGATTATTCGAGCCACGCCCTTTTCCTCAGAAGCGGCGATGTTGACGGATGAGCACTTGGCTGTGCCGGTTCAGTTGCTGAGAAACGGACTGCGCTTGATTGCCTTCGGTTCATCAGTGCCAGGCAAAGTCGAGGTGAGATACTTTGCCTCAGATGCCGATATCCAAGCGGGTGATGTGCTGGTGACAAGTGGTATCGGCGGAGGCTTTCCCGCAGGCATCTCAGTGGGGCAGGTGGAGTCAGTCGAGCGTGATGCGGCATCGGGGTTTGCCCGCGCACTCGCGAAACCGACGTCACACCCCGAACGCTATCGCCATTTTTTGGTGCTGAAGGTGCCGGTTGCATCTTCACAAGCCCCTGTCCAACAGGCCATACCAGCCAAAGATTTAGGAGAGGATATTGCGCCAACCCAAACGGATTGATACCTCACGAAGCGCGGGACTGATTAGGACCCAGGGCATGGGATCAGACCAGCTCAATCACCGCTCTGACGGCTGGGTGGTGTGGGGATCGATTGTCTTGGTGTTTTTGCTGTCATTGCTCCCGTGGCGTCTGTTGCCCATGGCGCCCGACCTGTTGATGGTGGTGTTGGCCTTTTGGACAGTGCATGAGGCGCGACGCGTTGGCATGGTGACTGGTTTTGTGCTGGGTTTGCTGCTTGATGTGCACGATGCCGGTCCCCTGGGTCAATATGCTTTAACGTATGTACTCGCTTGCTATGGCGCTGTGATTTTGCATCGCCGCTTAATGCGTTTTAATTTGTGGTCTCAAGCGCTACATATGATGCCCGTACTCTTACTGTCTCGTTTTGTGACTATTGCTTTGTCGGCCTGGTTGAGCGGGGTCTGGCCGGGCTGGTCTTGGTTGGGCGGCATGCTGATTGCTTGCGCGCTGTGGGTGCCTATCGGCTGGGTGCTGCTGTTGCCCGGGAACCGATTGGATAGTATGAGTGCCTCAACTGAGTAACTTCAAAGAGCAAAATCGAAACGATGTTTGATTTTAAGTCTGCGACACAAAAGCAACGCACACTGTTCACACTCAGGGTGTGGGTTGCTGCGTTAGCGGTGCTGATGGCCTTTTCTTTGCTAGGTGCGCGACTCTGGGTGCTGCAAGTTGAAGAACATGAAGGCCTCTTGAAGCACGCCGACAGTAATCGCACAGCTGTCCTACCCTTGCCACCACGTCGTGGCGACATCTTAGATCGTAATGGTGAGGTGCTGGCACGTAATTTCTTAAGATACACCCTTGATGTGACCCCTGCGGAAATCGGTCAAGCAGACCCATTCTTAGAACGGCTAGGGAAAGTGATTACTGTCAGTGACTATCAAAAAAAACGATTTAAACGCAAGTTGGCAGAAGCCGGTCGTTTCACACAAGTGCCATTACGCAATGATCTATCCGATACTGAGGCGGCTTTTTTTGCGGCCCAAGCCTTTCGTTTTCCTGGCGTACAGCTCAGAGCACGATGGGTTCGGCAATATCCGCAAGGCAAGGTCGCTGCTCATGTGGTGGGTTACGTTGGGCGAGTATCAGAGGCTGATGAGCAAGCCCTGGAAGCCAAAGGGACTTTGGGTAATTACCGCGGCACAGATATCATTGGCAAAAAAGGCATTGAAAAGTCTTGGGAGCATGTGTTGCACGGTACGACCGGTATTGAGTCGGTTGAAGTGACTGCCCGAGGTCGCCCCGTGCGCACGTTACATCGCATTGACCCCGCACCAGGTGAGGATCTGGTGTTATCCATCGATATGCGACTGCAGCGTATCGCTGAAAAAGCATTCCGAGGACAGCGGGGTGCCTTGGTCGCGATCGACCCTCAGACTGGCGAAGTGCTCGCGTTTGTGTCTCAGCCATCTTTTGATCCTAATTTGTTTGTCGATGGGATTGATCACGAGAGTTGGCGGGCTTTGAATGAGTCCGAGGATTTTCCGCTTGTCAATAGACCTGTCTATGGCACCTATCCAATCGGGTCCACGTTTAAGCCGTTTGTGGCTTTGGCAGCGCTTACGACCGGTAAGCGCGATGCGGACACTCGCATTTACGACCCAGGTTATTTTGAGCTCGGCAAAACGCGATTTCGTAATGCGGGTATGGCTTCCTATGGTCAAGTCGATTTACGTAAGTCATTGGTTGTGTCTTCAGATACCTACTACTATTCGTTAGCCAGTGAGATAACCATTGATTCCCTACATGACTTTATGAAGCCCTTTGGCTTTGGTCAAAAGACGGGCATCGACGTCGATAGCGAGCGAATGGGTGTGTTGCCCTCCACCGATTGGAAAAAAAAGGCGTTCAAACAAAAAGAGCAGCAGCGGTGGTACCCCGGTGAAACGGTATCGGTATTGATTGGCCAAGGTTACAGTGCCTTCACGATCATGCAATTGGCACAAGCGACCTCAGTGCTCGCCAATGGTGGCGATTATTTCAAGCCGCATCTCGTCAAAGCCATTCAATACCCAGCGTCAGGCAAACAGCAAATATTCAAAGAACCTCCCCTGCACAGTATCAACCTCGATCCTGAACACGTGCGTGCGGTCACTGAGGCTTTAGAAGAAGTGACAGTGACCGGCACGGCGCGCCGTGCCTTTGCTGATGTGGCCTACCCTGTCGCGGGTAAAACGGGCACAGCGCAACTCTTTAATCTAAAGGGCAGCAAGTATAAGAAGGTAGATGTGGATGAGCGCTTGCGTGATCATTCGTTATTTATGGGATTTGCGCCTTCCAAGAGGCCAACCATCGCCTTGGCTATCCTCGTAGAAAACGCAGGCTGGGGTAGCGAGGTCGCCGCGCCCATTGCGCGTGAGGTGATGGACGCGTGGGTGTTGGGCGAACCACCGGCGCTTGAACACTACGTCGTGCCATGATCAGTCTTTTTAATTTGTTGTTACGTGGTGTGCGTGCTATCGACTGGCCACTGTTTTTGATTGTGGCTTTATTAGCGGCGATTGGATTGTTGGTGATGCAGTCCGCCGTCGGCGGGACTGATTGGCGCTTCGCCGATCAAAGCCAATATTTTGTTTTTGCTTTGGTGATCATGTGGGTGGTTGCCATCGTGCCGCCAAGTTGGCTAGCACGGGCAGCACCTTTGATATACGTAGTGACCTTAGTACTGTTGGTCGGAGTGGCTTTATTTGGTGAAACCAGCAAAGGCGCCACACGTTGGCTAGACTTGGGTGTGGCGCGGATCCAGCCCTCAGAAATCATGAAAATAGCTTTGCCGCTTTTGCTGGCGTGGTATTTCCAGCGCCGCGAGCAGCGACTCATGGGCTTGGATTTTGTGGTTACGTCAGCTCTAGTGGCGATACCGTTTTTCTTGATTGTCAGACAACCCGATTTGGGGACAGCGCTACTGGTCGGTGTGGCCGGCTTAGCGGCAATGTATTTTGCGGGCTTGTCGTTTAAATTGGTTATCCCGGTTTTTGTATTGGCGGTTGTTGGTATTGGCACCGTGTTGTTTTTTGAGGAAAGCCTTTGTGCCCCTCAGACCGACTGGGTGGTTCTTCATGAGTATCAGAAGGGTCGAGTGTGTACCTTGTTGGATCCGACCACAGACCCTTTAGGCAAAGGTTTTCACACCATCCAATCGACGATTGCCGTGGGGTCAGGCGGACTCTACGGTCGTGGTTACATGAGCGGCACACAAGGCCAACTCGATTTCATTCCTGAGCGCACGACAGACTTTATATTTGCTGTCTTTGCCGAAGAGTTTGGACTGTATGGCGCCTTGACACTGCTGTTTTTATTCGCGCTTTTGATTATCAGAGGACTGGTGATTGCCGCACGAGCGCAGGACACGTTTGGCCGCGTATTGGCAGCTAGCCTTTCGATGGTGTTTTTTATCTACGTGTTTGTCAACATTGGCATGGTGATCGGCTTGCTCCCCGTGGTTGGTGTGCCATTGCCCTTCTTTAGTTACGGTGGAACGGCGCTCACCACTTTGGCTGTCGCTGTGGGTCTTTTGATGGGCGTAAGTCGACAACAGTCAACCGTCAGCGCCAATTAATAATTCACGGATGGGTTTGGGCAGACCCTTTTGAGCCAGTGAGTCTTCTTCGATCCAAGCCCCGACGGTTTGATCGATTAAGGGGCTTGCGTGACCCTCAGGTAAAGTAATACGCCAAGGCGTTAATGTCAGCCGAAAATGGGTTAAATCATGTCCCACACTGGCCATTCGGACCAATTCTGCGTTCTCATCTAGTTTTTCGCAGACCATGGATTGTAAGTCGGTCAGGTCATCGAACAGAGGCAAGCACCACAGCCGGCCCCAGATGCCCTTATCGGGTCTGCGCTCAAGCCAGACCTTTTGTGCATGCGTGATCCAAAGCAAATGGATTTCTCGCCTAGGACGTTCCACTTTACGGCGTTTCACTGGAAGTGTTTCGGTCAGGCCATCGCGGTTAGCAATGCATCGCTCGTTTAGTGGACATCGATGACAGTCGGGACTGCGACGGGTGCAAAGCGTGGCGCCAAGATCCATCAATCCTTGCGTGTAGGGTGTCATGACGCCCGGCTCGCTCTCAACTTGTGCTGGCTTAGGTAGGCAGTCACGAGCCAAGGTCCAAAGTCGTTTAACGGTAGCGCCTTGGTTGACGTCACCATCAATACCAAAATACCGAGCCATTACACGTTTGACGTTACCGTCCAGAATCGAAACACGTTCGTTATGACAAAAGGCCGCAATCGCTGCGGCGGTTGACGGACCAATGCCAGGTAAGGATTGTAAAGATTCACTGTCGGTAGGGAAGTTGCCTTGCCATTCATTGACTACCGATTTGGCGCAGGCGTGCAAGTGCCTTGCACGCGCGTAATAACCCAGGCCGGCCCAAAGCGACATCACCTCTTCTTCACTGGCTTGCGCCAGATGTTGGACAGTCGGCAGACGCGTTGTGAACCGTTCAAAGTAACCCACAACGGTTGTGACCTGAGTTTGTTGCAGCATGATCTCAGACAACCAAACCAGATAGGGATCGCGGGTGTTTTGCCAAGGCAAGTGATGCCTTCCTTGCGCCCGTTGCCAATCAATGATCTGTTGCGCGAAATCTTTGGATGCCTTCACATCGCTTCCTTCAGGCCCGTTTGTTAAAACCGCGTGTGACGCGTCACAGACCAGCGCGCTGAAAAACTACCCAGAAGCACCACTGCAAGCAAATAGAGCACCAGCATGGGTGTTGTTGGTAAGTGCAGGGCAAAGAGCGTGCCATAGGTTTTTGAAAGGCCACCGATGGCGTCATTTAAGGGCGATAAGGTCAATTGTGTGAGGCCGATGGCAATCGCTGCAGCGATGCCACAGGTCAAGCCACCTTGATATAAGAAAGGGCGGCGCACGAACGCTTCAGTCGCCCCAACCAAGCGGGCCACCGCAATCTCATCACGCTGTGACAATGCTTGCATGCGAACGGTGTTAAAGACTGCTGCCAATACGACCAAAGCAATAATAAGCGTGACGAGTGTTAATCCGATGCGCGCTAACTTTAATAAAGCTTCTAAGCGTTGTACCCACAAGCTGTCGAGTTGTACGAATTGCACGTCATCGATGGTTCGCCATTGCTCGGCGAACAATTCGGCCGTACGCGCCACCGCATCATCAGCCGCTAAGGTGACGGTAATGGCATGAGGCAATGGGTTGCTATCGAGTGCTTCTAGCGCTTGACGCCAAGCGTCATTGGTTTGTAGTTCTGACATGGCTTGATCTTTAGCCACAACATCAACGGCCAGGATCATCGGGTCTTGTGCGGACACTATGCGGTCTGCCAGCGCCTGGGTTGAGTCAAGAGAGGCATCGGCGGTCATGAAAATAGTGACACTGGGGTCTGCTGAGACGTGTTGCGCGACGGGTTGTACAGAGACCAGAACAGAGGCGCCAAGTAGCGGCAATATCAAAGCCAGTGAGATAACCGTCACGTTGGTTAAAAAGGAAAAGGGTGCCCCGACTAAGCGACGCAGTGTCACTTGTAAAGCGTACCGTTGATGTTGTAGCCAATGCTTCATGTCGATTGGGCCACTGGGAAATCACGAAAACGACCGGGTTCGATCACAAATACGCGGTCGGCATATTGGGCCATCAAATCCTCATCGTGTGTGGCCACCAAAGTAGTGACACCGACATGGTTGAAGTCCTTAAATACGTCCATCACCCGTTTTGCGGTGTCTTTGTCCAGGTTTGCGGTCGGCTCGTCTGCAATTAACAAGGCGGGGCGGTTAACAATGGCGCGCGCAATTGCCAAGCGCTGTTGTTCACCACCAGACAGTGCCACTGGCAAAGCCGTCTCCTTTCCGCTCAGACCAACCTTTTGTAGTGCAGCGCGGGCACGCGAGCGGGCAATTTCATTGGGTTGACCCGTCACAGAAAGTGGCAGCATGGCGTTTTGTAGGGCGTTTCGATCGTCAAGTAGGTGAGTGTCTTGCAAAATGACACCCACAGCGCGCCGAAGGTAGGGCCTTGCGCGCGAGGTAAGCCGATCTAAGCGTTGACCATTGACTTGAATCACACCTCGCGAAGCGGGTTCTAGGCCAGCAATGAGCTTAAGCAGTGTAGACTTACCCGCGCCTGATGGGCCAGCGACAAACAGGAACTCTCCGGCGCTCACCTGAAATGAGACATCTTCTAAGATGGGTATGCCCGAAGCGTACGATTTGAAAACGTGTTGGAATTCGATCATGGGTCGGTTCTTGAGACAGTTTTTTTAGTGTAGCTCGAAGCATGGCTCGGTATTTGTAAAAAAGGGGGTATTCCCCATATGGCCGATCATCCCGTGAGACTACCATTGCGTCATCAGATACGGCGCTTGGATGGTCCTCCGTTGGTGTTAATTCGGTGTTTTGTTCAAGACGGAGATTGGTATGAAAGCACTTCAGTACATTGCAGTCAGTGCGGCTTTGTTGCTTAGCGGCGGATTTACCTATGCTGGCGAAACGTTTGACGCCGTGAAAGCAAAAGGATTTGTGCAGTGTGGCGTCACCACTGGCATTGCTGGTTTTTCCAATCCAGACAGTCAAGGGGTATGGAGAGGTTTAGATATTGATATGTGCAAGGCGATTGCAGCCGCCATGTTTAATGACGCGCAAGCATTTAAGTTGACGCCCTTGAGCACTGTGCAGCGTTTCACGGCTTTGCAATCGGGTGAGGTAGACGTTCTCACTCGCAATACGACTCAGACACTTTCGCGTGACACGATATTGGGCCTGACAGGAACAGGCGTTAATTTTTATGACGGTCAAGGGGTCATGATTAAAAAAACGTTGGGCGTTACCAGCGCAAAAGAACTCGATGGGGCGACGATTTGTTTGCACCCCGGTACGACGACAGAGTTAAATCTCGCTGATTGGTTTCGCGCCAACAACATGTCCTTTAAACCCGTGGTGATTGAGTCGTCTGAAGAGATGTTGCGGGCTTATGAGGCTGACCGTTGCGACGCGTACACCAGCGATAAGTCGATATTGGCTGGCGCCAGGACCACGCTGACAGATCCTGATGCCAGTGTCATTTTGCCTGAGACCTTTTCTAAAGAGCCGTTGGGACCGATGGTGCGTCAAGGTGACGCTGCCTGGTTTAACGTGGTTCGCTGGGCGCTCTACGCGATGATAGAGGCCGAAGAATATGGCATCACTTCGGAAAATGCCGAGGAAATGCTCAAGAGCAGCAATCCTAACGTACAACGTATTTTGGGGACCACCCCAGGTATGGGTAAGCATCTGGGCCTTAGCAACGAATGGGCATTCAGCATTATTTCCCAGGTGGGTAACTATGGCGAAAGCTTCGAGCGCAATGTTGGCATGGATAGTCCGCTTAAGCTTGAGCGAGGTTTGAACGCGACTTGGCAAAAGGGTGGGCTTATGTATGGATGGCCGATTCGCTAAGCCGATTCGCTAAGTTACGAGCTCATCAAAACCGCTTAAACTTTAGCCTTCAGACGGTTTTGTTACTTGGCGGGCTCACGTTGCAAAGACTCGCCTGCGCTTGAGGGCAAGCGGCGAAACGACAGTACCGAGAGCGCGCAACACAGACTGATGACCATAAAGCCGGCAATCATGTCAGCAGTGGTCAAAGTATTGTCGCCACGTATGGTCATGCTGACATTGATGGCGCTAGCGGCAATCCCAACCCCTAAGCTAATGCCCAGTTGTTGTGCCATGGCACTAAATCCCGTGGCGGCACTCATGCGATCAGGGGTGATATCAGCAAAGCCCAGCGTGTTGACGGCAGTGAATTGCAAAGACCGAAAAAAACCGGCAATCAAAAGCACTGCAATCATTAGAGCCACCGGCGTTTGATCTGAAAAGGTGGCGCACAGGGCTAGGGTGGCCCCAGTCAGTAAGGCGTTGATGATGAGAACGCGGCGATAGCCCCAGCGTTTCAAAATAGGTGGTGCGGTGAATTTCATCAGCAAGGCCCCCGCTGCACTGGCAAAAGTAATCCAACCAGTGGTCAGGGGCGACATGCCAAAGCCCACTTGCAGCAAAATAGCGAGCAAGAAGGGCGTTGCACCCACCGCAAAGCGGCAAAGATTACCGCCAATCACGGACTCCCGAAAAGTTGCTATACGCATCAGTTGCAAGTCGATGATGGGATATTCGCAGCGCGCGCTGTGCCACTTATATAACCAGCCGGTGATCAAGCCGGTGGCAATCATGGCAACGATCCAGATCATGCCCAGTCGACCTTGGCCAAGCATCTCAAAGGCACCTACCAAGGCAGCCAAACAGGTGGCGCTTAACAAAAACCCAAGGCTATCCAAGGGGCGGTAGATGACTTGGTTACTGCTTGCGCCGATGTACTTTAGGCTCATGTAGATCCCCAAAATGCCAATTGGCAGATTAATCAGGAAGATCCAATGCCAAGAGGCATATGTCACCAGAAAACCGCCTAATGGCGGCCCAAGCATGGGTCCCAACAAAGCAGGCATCGATAGGAACGCCATGGCGCGCAATAGATCGTGCTTAGGTGTGGTGCGCAGCAAAATCAGCCGACCCACCGGCACCATCATGGCGCCACCAATACCTTGCACCAATCGCCAGCCGACCAATTGGTTCATCGATGTTGCCAATCCACAGCCGGCTGAGCTCGCCGTAAAGACAACGATGGCGGCAATAAATACGCGCCTAGCGCCCCAGCGATCCGCTGCCCAGCCTGAAATGGGCACAAACACCGCGGCGGCAAGTAAATACGCGGTAATCGCGAGGTTTAATTGCACGACCGGTACGTCAAAAGTGAGGGCTATGTCAGGTAGGGCAATGGCGATGACGGTGGCGTCGAGCATCTGCATAAAAAGGGCGCAGCCGACGATAAAGGGCACCATAAGGCCCTTAAAACTGCGACGAAGTCGTTCTTTTGCGACCGAAAATGAGTTTAGCTGGGTCTGACCCATAAAAAATGGTCACCGCTACAGTAGAATAAGCACTAGAGTCTAATACTTTAGACCTCTTTCATGCTTTCTCTCTTTAAGCGACACACATTCATGCTTTACCTATAGGTCTTGCTATGACCAAGAACTACGAATCTGAAATAACGCGTTTCTTAAAAAACTACAAAGCCTCACACCCTGATGTTGAGAAGCGTCAACGCGAGGGTCGAGCCCGTCTCTGGGATAAGCCCCAAGACCCGGAGCTAGTTGACGGCTTTAAGCAGTCGCGTGTTCCCCAGCGTCCCTATGTCTATCAGAGCGACTAACTGACGGTGACCGAGCCCAACGGATCTTCGGTCGATCCGAAGCCCTCCTTGCAAGCACTCGTGCAACCTGCCATTGATTCGACGCCCAACGTGGTCGACTCAGTGGCGTTGGCGCGTCTGTATGGCGAACCACTATTTGCCATGCCGCAGGACCTGTACATCCCGCCAGACGCACTTGAAGTCTTCTTAGAGACCTTTGAAGGTCCGTTGGATCTGTTGCTTTATCTGATCCGAAAACAGAATTTCAATGTGCTCGACATACCGATGGCAGATGTCACTCAACAATACTTATCTTATGTGGAGCAAATTCGAGGCAGTAACCTCGAACTTGCGGCTGAGTATTTGTTGATGGCGGCCATGCTTATCGAAATCAAAGCCAGAATGCTGTTGCCGATCAAGCCACGCGATGACGGGCAAGAGCCCGAAGACCCAAGGGCTGAGTTGGTGCGTCGTTTGCTTGAGTACGAGCAGATCAAGCTGGCCTCTCAAAAACTTGATCAATTGCCACGCCTTGGGCGTGACTTCTACGACGCTCATGCGACCGTGGATTTTGAGGTGGCGCAAGTGCCGCCAACTGTTAACCTCGATGACTTGCAGTCGGCCTGGGCTGATATTATCCGCCGCGCCAAGCTAAACGCGCACCATCACATCACTCGTGAACAGTTGTCGGTCCGCGAGCACATGACCCACATTTTGCGGCGACTCACCAATGTTCGCTTTGTTGAATTTGGTGATCTATTCATGTCACGGATTGAAGAGGGTGCGCCGGTTGCGGTGGTGGTGGTTCATTTTTTAGCACTACTGGAGCTCGCTCGTGAGTCTTTGTTAGACATCACGCAGGCTGAGCCTTATGCCCCCATTTATGTGCGGTTGTCTTATACCAGTGCGCCGGCCTAATACCGTAGTCGCTGGTTTGCCTGGAGAATGTTTTGAAAGTCGTCCATACCGTTGAAGCTTTGCGCGACCAATTACGTGGTCAGACGCGCGTGGCTTTTGTTCCAACCATGGGCAATTTGCACGCGGGTCATCTAGCGCTCATGAAAACAGCGCGACAACATGGTGATCCAGTAGTGGCGAGTATCTTCGTCAATCGATTGCAGTTTGGGCCTAATGAGGACTTTGAAAAGTACCCTCGCACATTAGTCGACGATATCGAAAAACTTGAAAAACAACGCGATGTCTATGTGCTCTTTGCGCCTGATGAGCGTGAGCTCTACCCAGAACCACAAACGTTTCGTGTTCAGCCGCCCGATGATTTAGGCGGCATCTTGGAAGGTGAATATAGGCCCGGATTTTTTGATGGGGTATGCACGGTTGTTTTGAAGTTGTTCTCCTGCGTGCAGCCCCGCGTCGCCGTCTTCGGAAAAAAAGATTACCAACAGCTGATGCTGATTCGCAGCATGTGTCGTCAATTTCAGCTACCGGTAGAAGTGCTTGCCCACGAAACGGTGAGAGACGAAGATGGGTTGGCATTATCGTCGCGTAATGTTTATTTGAGCCCTGAACACCGTATGCAAGCAGTTGAGTTATACGCCACCCTCGGTGCCATACGGCAGTCGTTAAAAGAAGGCGCCACGGACATTGACGCATTACAAAAGCTGGCTCAACATCAATTGCAGTCGGGCGGGTGGCTAGTGGATTACATCGCTGTGCGGCGCCAACGTGACTTATTAACGCCGTCTGCACAAGAAGTCGCCCAAGGTGAGCCGTTGGTGATTTTGGCGGCCGCAAAACTGGGTCAGACCCGACTGATCGACAATTTGGAGGTTTGACGCCAAGCGCTGTCAATCCCCCTCTAGGGAAACCCCTCCCTGATAGATTTGACAGCTAGGCGGCTGAATTAAGCTCTGCCAGACTCTCGTTTGTGTTAGTTCAAAAAGAATAAATCAAATGGATGAGGCATTTTTAAAAGCAAAGGGGCCAGTGTGGCCGGATTTGACAGCGCGCGAGCGACAAATCTTGTACCCGGTACTAGAAGGCAAGCCTAACAAACTGATTGCTAGCGAGTTAGGCATATCAATGCGAACAGTCGAATCTCACAGAGCCAAGCTGTTTTACAAAATGGGGGTCAGGAATGCTGTTCAACTCGCCTGCACCCTCTACTCTCAGCATCAACGAGAACCCGACCTACAACAGCATGTAGAGGCTTGCGGTTCGCCTGATGATGCTTATCGGCAAACCGGTGATGGCTTTGCATCGAGTTCGCCAATCGGGTCTAGGTCCGGTTGACGACTTAACGTATACGTCAGGCTCGGGCTATCGCCGTCAACCGTGACGATCTGCAGCACATCGTTGGCAGTCATACGCAATTCGGTACGGACATTTTTGTCGGCGTCTAACAAGAGAATGCTTGGTGGTTTGGACAGGGTGCTGCGCCAGCATCCTTGCGCCAGAGACGGCTGTCCGCTTTGCTGCTGTTGATCGAAATAAGTGATGCGCGAACGCCAACGTCCATTCGGGGCAAGCGTCAAAACAAATCGTTGTGTCGAGCAATTCATGCCTGGGCCGAAACAGGGCAAATTGCCCATGAATGTTTCGGGTTTTGTGATTAAGCCGATAGGCGTGGCGTTGACGGCATCTTTATCAGGATCGGTTTGATCTTGGTCGGCTTTACCCGCAGCGCTCGGGCCGTCAGATGAGGACTTTTTGTCGTCATCGCCACCCGTTCGCCAAGTGACTTGAATCTGTGATGGCGCGGTTACCACCTGCCGCATGCTGGCGCCTTCGGCGCCTCGAATGGCATCTTGCGTGGAGCTGGCTTTTGGCGGGTCGTAGTAGCCAGGTGCGCTAGTTTGCGCACACCCTATCAATAGCGCGCTGGCCAATGTCAACCCAGTGGCGCGAAGCATGGTTAAAGAAGTGGGAGTCAAAGACATGGCGGATCACCACACAAGGCAAGAAGTTTTGGATAAGAGCATTCTACGCATTTTTGAGGTGTTTGCCTCTGTCATGCCATGACGATCGTCAAGTATTTGTTCGCTCAGGCGCCTGCGGTCACGGCGATTTTGAGCGCTTGGTTTGTCGCTTTGCTCGCGCAGCGCTTGTCGCGGTGGATGGTGAAGCGAATACGCGCTGAACTGGCCGAATTTGAAACTCAGGTCCCGTTGGTTGCTTTACCCGTGCAGTCTATGACGCATTGGTTTACCGCTTGGTTGGTCATCAACGCTGGATGGTTGGCACTGACAACGCGGATTGGCGCGGGCTACTGGGCGGGTTCTGTCGTCTTACTAGCCGTGCTCGGTGTGTTGGCGTTGGTCGATGCGCAAACAGGTATCTTGCCTAACGAGTTGATTTTGTTTGCCATGATTATTGTCCTTGCCTGCGTGTGGCAAGTGTCTGCATCATGGTTGCCTGCACAGACATTTCTATGGGGCATGACATTGGGTTACGGGATACCGACCTTATTTAATGCTGCCTATCGACTGATCTACGGTACGGACGCATTGGGTCAGGGCGACGCCAAGCTGTTGGCGGTGCTTGGGTTGTGGTTAGGGTTATACGCGTTGGCCGATGTGTGGTTGATCGCCTGTGCTTTGTTGCTTGTCTATACTGCGGTTAAGCGTTGTCAGTGCAAAAAAGAGTTTGGTTTGAAATCAAGCGTGCCTTTTGGGCCTTTTTTGGTGCTGGCAGCAAACGTTGTCTTCATCTACGGGCTTGCGTGAATGCTAAGAATTGGACTGACGGGTGGCATTGGCTCGGGTAAAAGTCGAGTGGCCGACATTCTTGGGGAGCAGGGCGCTTCTATCATCGACACCGATGTGATCGCGCACGCCCTAACAGCGCCGGGCGGCAAAGCCATACCTGCTATCAAAGAGGCCTTTGGCACTGCTGTGGTCACGCCTGAGGGGGCCCTAGATAGGGCCCAAATGCGTGAGCAAGTGTTTGCTGATAAATCCGCTCGGGATCGGCTTCAGGCCATCCTGCACCCCATGATTGCTCAGGGTGTGCGCCTAGAGGCTGAGCGCGCTCAGGGGTGTTACCAGGTATTCGTTGTGCCATTATTGGTGGAATCGGGCCGCTGGTTGTCTCAGGTTGACCGTGTATGTGTGGTGGATTGTGATCGTGAGACTCAAGTCGCGCGTGTACAAAAACGCAGTGGTTTAGATATGGCGCAAATAAAAAATATCTTAGCTGCACAAGCCACTCGTGAGCAGCGGTTGGCCGTTGCTCACGATGTGATTCAAAATGGTGCAACGGTTTCATACGACCAACTCACTGGTCAGGTCTTGGGTTTGCACGAGCAGTGGTGTACCCTTAGGGGATGATTACCGCTCTCTCCGGACATTTGTCATCGTGATGCACTTTGAGTACCCTTTTAATGAACGGGTGCGGGCTTGGATGCGACTAGAGTATCTGCTTGACCGTTTACTGTTTTTTTCCGCCCCTGGTGATCCAAGGATGCACCAAGTGGCGGTCCATACGCTATTCGATGTGTTGGATGTCACCGAGCGCACCGACGTTAAGGGCGGGGTGATGCAAGACCTCGAGCGACAGAAGCTGACACTTCAAGGCTTACAAGACCACCCGGGAGTCAATGCAGAATCGCTCAAGAACATCATCAACGAAATAGACCAAACAGCAGCGAGCATGTCGCGCCAAGGGCGAACAGGGCAAGTGTTAAGAGAAAACGACTGGCTCACCAGTCTGCGTGGTCGCTTGGCGGTGCCTGGCGGGGGAACACAAGTAGATATGCCTTCGTTTCATGCGTGGCAGTGTCGAGATGAGGCGCGTCGTTGCGCTGACTTGCAACAGTGGGCTGAGCCTTTGATGCCTTTGCAACAGGGTATTGACTTGGTGATGCGATTGTTGCGCGGATCGGGCGAGAACGAAGAGGTGTTAGCCACTAACGGCGCATTCCAAAAAATGTTGGGTGGGAAATCCTACCAACTGCTGCGCGTTTGGTTAGACCCCGATTTGGATGTGTTTCCTGAAATGAGTGCTAACAAATATATGGTTTGGGTCAGATTTTCTGAGCAGGACGGGGAATCAAAGCCCCAACCCACCCAAAAGGACGTGCCATTTCGGTACTCACTTTGTGCGCTTTAATGGGTGGTCGGTGGCAAGCAACATAACATCTGTTAGGCGGTTTTTTTTAGCCAGCCCTATTGCCCTTGCGATGCTAGTGGCCGGCTGCAGTGTCGGACCAGATTATGTCACCCCTGAGGTGGTGGTCGGTGACACTTACAAGGCGGTAGATGGTTGGGTGCAGGCCACCCCGTCAAGCCCTAAGCTAGATGATGATTGGTGGCTACTTTATCAAGACGCCACGCTCAATCGTTTGATGACAACACTCAACCAGAACAATCTGAGTATCGAGCAAGCCCGCGCTCAGTATCAGCAAGCCCTCTCTTTGGTCCGCTCGGCCGATGCCTCTCTCTACCCCACGTTTGGACTGACTGCAGATGCCACGCGCACTGACGTGCCCCTCGTGTTGCCGGGCTCTTCGGCAGTGGTCGGTAGTACCGATCCATACACTGAGTATGCGGCTGGACTAGGCATGAGTTGGGAGGTTGATTTATGGGGTGGTATTGCCCGTAATATCGAAGCGCAAAGCGCCTCGGCGCAAGCCAGTGCCAGCGACTTGGCCGCTGCTCGTCTGAGTGCACAAGCCGCATTGGCAAGCACATACCTGCAGCTGCGGGTCTTAGACGTTCAGTCCGACCTATTGGATCGCACGGTGACCGCGTACGAGCGGTCTTACCAGGTGACCAATCGGCTGCAGCGGGCTGGTCTGGTCGACAAAAGCGACGTGGCCGTGTCTCGTACACAGCTTGAGACGGCGCGTGTGCAATTGCTGGATTTAAAGTGGCAACGTTCGCAACTTGAAAACGCGATTGCTGTCTTATTGGGCCAAGCGCCGTCGTTTTTTGAGCTAAAGCCTGTTGAAAAAATGGCGATACGTCCGCCTGCCATCCCGGTCGGCGTACCCTCCACGCTTTTACAAAGACGCCCCGATATTGCCTCGGCCGAACGACGCACGGCGGCTGCCAATGCGCAAATCGGTGTGGCTACCGCGGCGTGGTTCCCAGACCTATCCATTTCAGCCAATGCGGGATATCAGTCCAGACAATTTGCACAGTGGTTTGCCGCACCTGCACAGTTTTGGGCGCTCGGACCTGCAATGGCTTTGAGCTTGTTCGATGGTGGGCGTCGACAGGCTCAAATCGATCAAGCCCGTGCCGGCTTCGATGCCCAAGCGGCCAGTTACCGTCTGACGGTGCTAAGGGCTATGCAAGAAGTTGAAGATGCCATGGTGCAGCTCGACGTATTGGCTCAAACGCAGAAAGTACAACGCCAGGCGGTGATCGCAGCGAATGAGTCATTGCGCATGACTCGCAATCAATACAAACAAGGCTTGGTTGATTATTTGAGCGTGGCACTGTTAGAGACGACTGCGCTTAATAACCAACGCAATGAAATTGCCATCATGGGTAATCGGTTAGCCGCAAGTGTCAGACTCGTGGCAGCCCTGGGCGGCGGTTGGTCAACCGAGCAACTGCCTAATCCCGGCAATCCCGTGAGCGCCCCTAAGCAGGGCGGTTGACAGGGTGTCGGGTGTTTGCCCGCCGAGCGCAAACACTGGCAGGCCAGCGTCCTGGTTGAGCCTCTCAAAACCATCCCACCCCATAGCAGGTTGCTCGGGGTGTGAGGCGGTTGGTAACACCGGGCCCAATACCGCGAAATCCGCCTCTAGCTGTCGAGCCTTGTCGAGCTCTTGGGCGTTGTGGGTAGAAACCGCCAGCCATTTGCCGGTTAACGCCTCTGGGCGTTCTTTAAGGGTGCTGGCGTCAGATGCACGCAGGTGAACCCCGTCCGCCCTAAGCCACCAGTCCTTGGGATGAATACTATTGACGAGCAATTTTGCGCCATGTGCTTGGCAGAGCGCACGTGTGCTCTCAAAAGCAGCCTCAAGCGAGCCCGCCTCGCCTTGCCAAGCAGGCTCACGCCATTGCAGCAAACGCAGGCCATCTGCGAGCGCCGATTCAAGTTGGGCAAGGAATCCGGGCCAACCGGCAACACCACCAATGCCCGTTATCCAGTATCGATTGGGCAGTTGTAGCCACTTCAGCGGTGGGTAAGTCGCGGGCAGAAGACCGGGCAGAGAAAGTGCCACATCAGGGGTGGCCCATTTGAGTTGCTGCTGCTCGAGCGATTGTGGCTCACCATGCCAGTCGGTGACGCGACAGAAGTGCAGCCTAACAGTTGTGGTTGGGTACTCGTGGACGAAGGTGACCCATGGGGTCATTTGGGTCACGGTGATGCCGATCTCTTCTTTTAACTCGCGCTTGAGGGCCTCAAAGACCGACTCGCCGGCTTCTAGTTTTCCACCAGGCAACTCCCACCAACCCGCCCAAGGCTTGCCAGCCGGTCGATCACCGAATAGGACAGCGCCATCGGCGCGCAAAATCACGCCGACGGCGACATCGGTGATTGTGGTGTTTTTTTTAAGGGGCGAACTAGGAGCCATGCCGTGCAGCCCAATCGCGGGCAAAGTGCCAAGCGATTCGTCCCGATCGAGAACCCCGCTCAAGCGTCCATTGCAAGGCTTCAGTCCTAGCGGCATCAATTGAGGCTTGATCGCATCCCAACTCTCGCAGCCAATGTGCCACGATGTCTAAATAGTCGTCTTGCCGGAAGGGGTAGAAGGACAGCCAGATACCAAAACGCTCTGATAAAGAAATCTTTTCTTCCACCGTTTCACCCGGGTGCACTTCGCCATCGGATTGGTGCTTGGCCTCGAGGTTCTCTCGCATGTACTCGGGCATCAAGTGCCGACGATTGGAGGTGGCGTAAATCAGAACATTGTCACCTGTTGACGCGGCTGAGCCGTCTAACACTGATTTCAATGCTTTGTAACCTGACTCACCTTCTTCAAATGAAAGGTCGTCGCAAAACACAATGAATCGCTCAGGGCGCGAGGCGACCGCATCAACAATGTCGGCGAGATCACCAAGATCGCCCTTATCGACCTCAATCAGTCGCAAGCCTTGGCTGGCAAATTCAGCCAACATAGCCTTAACCAGAGAGCTTTTGCCGGTGCCACGTGAACCTGTCATCAACACGTGATTGGCTGGCTTACCCAAAACAAAGTGTCGGGTGTTGCGTTCGATCACTTCCTTTTGGCGCTCAATGTGTTGCAAATCTTCGGTTGTGATGCGGTGTGGATGGGCAATGGCATCTAGCCAGCCGTGGGCGGTGCCACGCTTGCGCCAACGAAAGGCAAGTGCCTCCCAATCGGTGGGGGGTGGGGCTGGTGGTAGCCAGGCCTGAAGTTGGGCCAAGACCTGGTCAGCGCGCAGGATCAGATCAGATAAGTCGGGGGTGTTCTTTTTTGATGATGTCATGGTTGGGTTATGAGCGGTAATCCGCGTTGATACTGACGTATTCGTGAGAGAAGTCGCAGGTGTAGACCGTCTCGGTTATTGAGCCGCGTCCTAGGCTGACGCGCACTAAAATCTCAGGCTCTTGCATCACGGCTTGCCCTTGCTCTTCTTGATAGTCCGGGTGTCGCCCGCCGTTTTGTGCCACCAGTACATCACCTAGCCATAGCTTGACGTGATCAACATCCAAGTCAGTGACGCCAGCGTAACCAATGGCGGCGAGGATGCGACCTAGATTGGGGTCACTGGCAAAAAATGCGGTTTTGACTAGCGGGGAGTGTGCAATCGCATAGGCTACTTTGAGTGCTTCGTCTTGCGATTGGGCATCTTCAATACGGATAGTCATGAATTTCGTGGCGCCTTCTGCGTCGCGCACGATTTTGCAGGCCAAATCTGTTGCGGCTTCGAGTAAGGCTTGACGCAAGCTGGCGTACTCGGGCGATTGAGCGTTCTCTACCATGAGACCACTCTGGCCTGTGGCCATCAAGATAAAAGAGTCGTTGGTCGAAGTGTCGCCATCGACAGTGATTCGATTGAAGGACTGATCAGCCAAGTCTTTGACCAATTCATTCAAGAGGGGCTGGCTGATGCCAGCATCGGTCGCTAGATAGCCTAGCATCGTAGCCATGTTGGGACGGATCATGCCGGCCCCTTTGCTGATACCTGTGATAGTGATGGTCTTGTCAGCAATGACCAATTGACGCGAATAGATCTTGGGCTGGGTGTCGGTGGTCATGATGCTATGGGCAGCCTCGTACCACTGATCAGCGGCAAGGTTTTCCACAGCGGCAGGCAACGCTTGCTCGATTTTTTCAACGGGTAGGGGCTCCAAAATCACACCTGTTGAAAACGGTAGGACTGACTGTTCGGTTATGCCCAGATGTTGAGCAGTGGCTTGACACATGCGCAAGGCCGCCTCTTCACCCGCCTGCCCGGTCCCTGCGTTCGCATTACCGGTGTTAATCACGAGCGCTTGGATTGGGGTTTGGCTGGCAAGGGCTACTTCACAGCGTTTAACAGGTGCCGCTTTAAATCGATTGAGGGTGAATACGCCGGCCACTGTGGTGCCAGTTGCCAGGCGAAACACGGTTAAGTCTTTTTTGCCAGCTTTGCGTATGCCCGCGCTGGTGATGCCAATGTCTACGCCTGCGACCGGATGGATGGCGCTGCGTTCAGGTATGACGAGGTTGACAGCCATGGTGTCAGATTCCTAGTTAAGTCAGTGTTTTAAAGACCTCATCGGCAGCCTCTAGTGTGGCCTCGATAACCGCATCGTCGTGCATACAGGAGACAAAGCCGGCCTCGTAGGCCGACGGTGCAAAGTAAACACCCCGATCGAGCATCCCATGGAAGAAGGCCTTGAAGTGTTCGATGTTGCTCGATGAAACGTCATCTAGTCCTGTCGGCACTTGGTCACGGAAGTAGACGCCGAACATGCCGCCTTCACTGTCCGCGCTAAAGGGAACGCCATGCGATTTTGCACGTGCGACCAACCCGTCGGTAAGTTTGCGAGTTTGAACGCTTAAGCGATCATAAAAACCAGGCTCTGCCAATAACTGTAAGGTGGTGATGCCAGCGGCAACCGCGACGGGGTTACCCGACAGCGTGCCCGCTTGGTAGACCGCGCCGACAGGGGCGATGTGTTGCATGATTTCTGCCTTACCGCCAAAGGCGCCAATCGGCATGCCGCCACCGATGACTTTAGCCAAGGTGGTTATGTCTGGCGTGACGCCGGTGATACCTTGGACACCTTGTGGCCCTACCCGGAAGCCGGTCATGACCTCATCAAATATCAACACGGCACCGTGGGCTGTGCACTCGCTGCGTAGCGTTTCGAGAAAACCGGCGACAGGTTTAACCAAATTCATGTTGCCTGCCATAGGCTCAACAATCACACAGGCAATGTCTTGGCCGTGGGTAGCAAAAGCCTCTTTGACGGCTTGGGCGTCGTTGAAGTCGACCACTATGGTGTGGGCTACAAATTCAGCGGGTACGCCAGCTGAGGTTGGGTTCCCAAAAGTCAATAAACCTGAGCCAGCCTTCACCAGAAGGCTGTCAGCGTGACCGTGGTAGCAACCTTCAAACTTAATGATTTTGTTGCGACCGGTCGCACCTCTGGCTAGACGAATGGCGCTCATGGTCGCCTCAGTGCCTGAACTGGTTAGGCGGACTTGCTCAAAGCTTGGCAGTCTTTCGATTAATAGTTCGGCTATCTCGACTTCAGCTTCGGTAGGCGCGCCGTATGACAAACCATGTACAGCGGCTTCTTGTACGGCTGTGACGACCTTGGGGTGCGCATGACCCAAGATGGCGGGACCCCATGAGCCAATGTAATCAATGTAGCGTTGGTCTTCTGCGTCCCAAAAATACGGACCTTGGGCGCGCGCCACGAAGCGCGGCGTACCGCCCACTGATCGGAAGGCACGTACGGGCGAGTTGACCCCACCAGGGATACTGCGGCAAGCGCGCTCAAATAGTTCTGCGTTACGGGACATGATTATTCGTACTCCTTAATCGGTGATGCTCAGTCTACGTCTTGTGTAAAAGCGCGCTCGAAAGCCCTCGCCGTTGCTGCGATGTCGTCGGCCATAAATAAGCCGCTCACTACCGCCAAACTATTTGCACCCGCCGCTATGAGCGGTTTGGCATTTTCTGCAGTGATGCCGCCGATAGCGACGACTTTGGCGGCGTCTGCGCGCTCAGCAATCAGCGCACGGGCCTTGGTCAAAATCTGATGATCGGCAACCACTGCGTGGGGCTTGGTTTGTGAGCCGTACATGGCTCCAAACGCAACATAGTCTACGCCCTCATCAAGCATGGCTTTGGCACGCTCTAGGTCGTTGTAACAAGAAGCGCCAATCAGCGCTTGTGACCCGAGCGCGGCACGTGCAGCGGTTGGGCTGTCGTCGTCGCGGCCTAGGTGAACGCCATCGGCTCCCACCGCTTCGGCCACGCGCCAATTGTCATTGATGATTAGCATCACCCCGTTTAATCGACAGACCTGTAAAACTTGATGGGCCATTGAAATCCGGCGAGTGACAGGGTAGGTTTTGTGGCGCCACTGCAAAACTTTCATGCCACCTCGTGCAGCGGCTTCGATGGCGGGGGTTAATTGTTCAATGTCGTCCCAGTCGGGTGTCACGCCGTAAAGACCTGAGGGGAAGGTGGGGCGTGTGTTCATGGCTTTGCCGATGTGTGGTTGGGTAATCTGGTGACCAGGCGCTGGCCCATACCGGCCTGAAAGGCCGTTTGAGCGACAGCACTCGCGTGGGCGCAGGCTTGTTTGGCGGCTTCTGGTATTTCCAGACCAGTGGCCAAGTGGTTGGCTAGGGCGGTGGCTATCAGTCCATTGAGGTCTTGAACGCGTGGCCCTGCAGGTTGCCAAGGCCAAGCAATCGTCTCACCTTCGGGGCCAAGCAATAGGTTGATGAGCTGTCCGGGGCGTTGCGCAAAACCTGTCACTAGCACCCAATCGGCACCTAGTGCCAAGATGGCTTGTGGGCCGCCGTTACCCTCGAGATGCGCGAGGACCTCTTCATTGATCCAGCGTTCAATGGCGTTAGCCCCCATGACCACAATCTTTGTTTGGGGCAGTAGCAACTCAAGCACAGCCCCAACACTCGGATCCGAGTCCTGATCCTCTTCGTCACTGACCAGAGGGGTTTGTGCGGCAGGGAGATGTAAAACCAAAGGCGCATGGCTGTAATCCGCTGCAATACCGGCGATCATGCTCGCAATTTCGGGGCTTGGTACGTGTCCGACCTTGATAGCGTGTATGGGCATGTCTTCAAGCAAGCTGCGCGCCTGCTCGTCGACTGTTTCGGGGTTTGAGGCTTCGGCATGGAGCAAACCAGTCGAATCGGCGATCGTTACGCCGGTCAGAACGCAGACTCCATGACAGCCATGGGCCGCACACGTAATGGTGTCAGCGGGTATGTCTTGTTGACCCGAGGGGTCAAACAAACCAAACAAGAGGGTAACGGAAGGGGTTGTAGAAGGCACTTGACGGGACTTTAGGTAAGATTATGCTTACATTGTAAAAGAACCAACGGAATAACCATGAGAACTTGGATGTGCTTGATTTGTGGATGGATATATGACGAGGCCGAAGGCTGCCCTGATGAGGGTATCGCGCCTGGTACCAAATGGGAAGATGTTCCTCCCAATTGGGTTTGCCCCGAGTGCGGGGCCCGCAAGGAGGATTTCGAGTTGATGGAAATTTAATCGCATGAATGCCACTGTTGACCTATCGGGCCATTTTTTGATGGCCATGCCTGGCTCTGTCGAAGGTGACTTAGCTGGTACGGTCATTTATGTGTGTGAGCATTCGGATCAAGGGGCTTTGGGTCTGGTGATCAATCGTCCGATGGATTTGACGATCAGTCATTTGCTGCAAAAAGTTGACTTAGAAGCCCCAGACGCTCAAGAATCGGCTGATCAGATCGAATCTGATAGCAAAGATTCATCTGACTTTCCAGTTTTTTATGGCGGCCCCGTTCAAACAGACCGCGGCTTTGTGTTGCACAAACCCGCGGGTGAATTCACCTCTAGTATTCATCTGGGCAAGTCGATGGCACTGACAACCTCAAAAGATGTGTTGCAAGCCGTGGCTGGGGGCGAGGGCCCAGAGCAAATTCTGGTCACACTGGGTTATGCAGGTTGGGGCGCGGGGCAATTGGAGCAAGAGCTCGCACAAAACGCTTGGCTTAGCGTCGCCGCCGAAGAAACGATTATTTTCGATGAGCCGCCAGAGTCGCGTTACCCAGCAGCGATGCGTTTGTTGGGCATTGATCCGGCCATGTTAGCGGGGTCGGCCGGACATGCCTGATGAGCGAACCCTGTTGGGGTTTGACTACGGGACCGTGCGTCTCGGAGTGGCAATGGGTAACACCTTGCTTCGTCATGCACGCCCAATCGAAATCATCGCCACTGCCGAAAAAGCAAAGCGGTTCGCCCGTATTGAGGAATTGCTGGTGCAGTGGCAACCAGAGGCACTTGTCGTTGGCTTACCACTGACCGCGACCGGTGGTGAGCAATTGGCGACTCGGCAGGCTCGCCGCTTTGCCAATCAACTCGAAGGACGTTTTGGATTACCGGTCACGTTAGTTGACGAGCGCGGGTCTAGCATCCAAGCGCAGGAAAGGGTCGGCAATCGTCCTGACGACGCCGTCGCAGCGGCTATTATTCTGCAAAGATATTTTGATGATTTGCCCTCGGACGGACAACTGGGCATCAAAACGGGATCCTCGGCATGACAATTACACGCAAGCAGTTTGAAGACATGCCATCTGCGGAAACGTTGTATGCGCGCTTAAAAGAGGGTGTTAACGCTCTCATTGCTGATTTGCCCAAAGAAAAAGTTCATTTGGTAGGCATTTTGTCTGGTGGCGCTTGGCTAGCTGAGCGCCTACAAAAAGACTTGGGACTGCCAGGTGCGGTTGGGACACTGAACATCAGCTTTTACCGCGATGACTTTGATCGCATTGGTTTGCATAATCAAACGACGCCTTCGGATATTCCGTTTGATGTCGTCGACCGGCATTTGATTGTTGTCGATGATGTCCTCTATACCGGTCGGACGATTAGGGCAGCGATGAATGAGCTTTTTGATTATGGACGGCCAGCCAGTGTCAAACTGGTCGTGCTGATTGATCGCAACGAACGTCAGCTGCCTATCTGTGCCGATTTTGCTGCTTGGGAGTCCATCGCACCCCCTGACGGGAATCTGGTTTTGTTGCAAACTGAACAAGGTGGTTTTTCTTTACACATCGAATCTGAGACGCCGGATGCGTAACCCACAACTAAATAAACACGGCGAGCTGACGCACCTAATCAGCACAGAGGGTTTGCCGCGCGGCATCCTTGAACACATTCTTGATACCGCGCAGACATTTGTACCGTTGGCCGATCGAGATGTTAAAAAAGTGCCGCTCTTAAGGGGTAAGAGTGTTTTCAATTTGTTTTTTGAAAACTCCACCCGTACGCGAACAACGTTTGAAATCGCGGCCACACGACTGTCTGCAGACGTATTTAACTTAAATATCAATGTGTCCTCAGCGGCCAAGGGCGAAACCTTGCTCGACACAATCGCCAATTTGTCGGCCATGCAGGCCGATATTTTTGTGGTGCGTCACGAGGCCAGCGGTGCCCCTTATTTGATTGCGCGTCATGTGGCGCCAGATGTGCACGTGATCAATGCGGGCGACGGACGCCACGCACACCCGACCCAAGCCCTGCTTGATATGTACACGATCAGGCACTTTAAAAAGTCCTTCTCTGATCTGACTGTGGCGATCGTGGGTGACGTGATGCATTCGCGTGTGGCGCGTTCCAATATTCACGCGCTGACCACTCTCGGTGTAGCGCAGGTGCGCGCGATTGCTCCCCTGACGCTATTGCCAAGCGGCTTAGCCGAGATGGGCGTGCAAACCTACACCAATATGGCTGAAGGTCTGAAGGATGTGGATGTGATCATCATGTTGCGACTGCAAAATGAACGCATGCGGGGCGCCTTATTACCGTCTTCACATGAGTACTTCAAGCACTATGGGTTGACGCAAGAAAAGTTGTCTTATGCAAAACCGGATGCCTTGGTCATGCACCCGGGTCCGATGAATCGTGGGGTGGAAATCGAGTCGGCTGTGGCTGACGGTCCACAATCGGTGATTTTGAATCAAGTGACCTTTGGGATTGCGGTTCGTATGGCAGTTATGAGCATCGTTGCGGGGGCCTCATCGTGAGACTACATTTGACGAATGCCAGATTGATAGATCCTGCGGCTGGGGCGGACCACACCACCGACATTTGGATGGCTGGGGGGCGTGTGGCTGCGTTAGGTCAGGCACCCGATGCGTTCACGGCCGATCGGGTCGTTGATGTGGGTGGCCGAGCAATTCTTCCTGGCTTGGTTGACCTGTGCGCGCAGCTTCGTGAGCCTGGCTTTGAGTACCGCGCCACGCTCGAGTCGGAGTTACAGGCTGCGATGGCGGGTGGAGTCACAAGCTTGGTTTTGCCGCCCGACACCGATCCGCCGCTTGATGAGCCTGGTCTGGTTGAAATGCTTAAGCATCGAGCCAGACAACTCGACCAAGTCAATATTTATCCGCTCGGTGCAATGACTGTCGGTCTCAAAGGTGAGGTGATCACTGAGATGGCCGAGTTGACAGAGGCCGGTTGCGTGGGTTTTGCGCAGGCAGATAGCCCCATCTTAGATACGCGGGTGTTACTCAGAGCGATGCAGTATGCCAAGTCTTTTGGTTATACCTTGTGGCTGCGTCCGCTTGACCCTTGGTTTTCTCGTAGTGGCGTAGCCGCAAGCGGCGCTTATGCCTCTCGGTTGGGGTTAGCAGGGGTGCCGCAACAGTCTGAAACTATCGCGTTGCATACCTTGTTTGAACTGCAGCGATCCGTAGGGGTGGGTTTGCATATTTGCCGAGTGTCATCGGCGGCCGGTGTCAATCTGATTAGACAAGCCAAGGCCGAGGGTCTACCCGTGACGTGCGATTCGTCAATCAATAACGCGCACCTGACTGATGTTGACATCGGATACTACGACACTCATTACCGCTTGGATCCGCCGCTCAGGGGTCAGCGAGACCGCGATGCCCTTCGCCAAGGCTTGGCTGACGGCACCATCGATGCTTTGTGTTCAGACCA
>JAWOGG010000157.1:0-6473 GCA_046497085.1 Orrella sp. | reverse complement strand
GGCTTGTACGTGCGACCAGCCGACAACGTACCCGAGCGATTTTGGGATATTGGCATCCGTATCGAAGATGATGCGCTGGTCACCGATCAAGGATGCGATCTGCTAAGCCGCGGCGTTCCTGTGGATCGCGCCGCAATTGAGGCGTTGGTGCTTGAACGGCGTTAAAACCAGACAATCACCGTCAAAGATTTAAGCCCTCAAGCCATCCTAGCCGCTGCCAAATGTGCAGAATGACGTGGGCGATGCCAAATAAGGTCAAGACCGTGCCGAGTAACAGACCGGAAATCGCAACCAAAACAGGACCCCAACCGGTGTGACCAACCCGCTGATAGCCTGGGTTATAGAGCGCGTCGAATTTTTCATCAGACCTGAGACACAAAACCAGTGCTTCAATAAACCCAGCAACCGCAGGAATAAAGACCACAAATAACGCGGGACTATCCCACCAGACAGGCGATTGCAAGGCAATGCCGATCATCACCACCGCAAGCACGGTCAGCAACCACGGCCGCGGTCTTTCTAGGTAGTACCAATGAGCACCAAACCAACCGCCATAAAATGCCAGCAATCCAGCCAGCACCTTACTTTTAATGACCCTCGGAGGACCACTAAACTGTGCGTCCTCGGGTGCACTGACAGGCTGTGCGCTGGTTGCGATCTGTTGGGGGTCTGAGTTTTCCATGGCGAGAGTTTAATCCCAGCTTGCTTTGAAATCACGTATTCTTATATTTAACTCTAGCCGGCTGTATCTTAGGCACTGCAATGACCCAAATCCAACCTACACACACACCTGAGTTCGATGTCGCTATCGTCGGCGGCGGTCCTACCGGTAGCGCATTGGCCATGCTACTTGCGCGCTTGACGGCCGACCCAGCGCGCATCGCCTTATTCCAATCCGAACAACGCACGCGCTACGACGTCCCTGTCGCTGGCGATACCCGGGTAATCGCCATCAATGAGGGCAGCCGTGTTTTGTTGAAGGACCTTAACGCATGGCCTAACGAAGCGGCTCCAATTCACACCATTCATGTCTCACAAAAGGGGCGTCTAGGTCGGACATTAATCCGTCATGACGACTTTTCTGTGCAAGCCCTTGGACACGTTTTACGCTACACGCAGTTGCACGAAACGTTACTTGAAGCAGCAATGCAAGCTGGTGTGACTGTTTTTACGGGTGACCTCGCACACGTTACCGATCAAAAAGACAGTGTCACAGTCACTGCCGGCTCAAATAAAACCCAAGCCAGACTGGCCGTACGAGCCGATGGCATGAGTCACAAGGCAAGCGATCAGTCACACAGCCAGGTGGCGTTGCTTGGCGTGGCCAAAGTCAGCCAACCTCGCCCGGGTTGGGCGTACGAACGTTTTACCCGACAAGGGCCATTAGCGGTGCTACCTCATCCAGATCAAAATGGCACTCAATCCATTGTCTGGTGTTGTACACCCGAACGCGCGCAGCAACTGTTGGCGATGCCTAACGACTCTTTCTCACGGGCCATGCAAGATACCTTTGGTGACCGGCTGGGGTCGTTTGAGGCGTTGACCTCATTCAAGGGCTACCCGCTCTACAAAAGCGTTGAGCCAGAACCCGTGCAGGGAAGAATCGTCAACGTCGGTAATGCCGCACAAACCCTGCACCCGGTAGCAGGCCAAGGTTTAAATCTCGGCTTGCGCGATGTGGCCACATTAGCGCACTGTTTGCGTGACTGGATTGCCAGCCCCGAGCGAGATCCTGCCAGAGGGCTTGGCATTTACAAGACGTTAAGACAGTCTGATCGCTCAGTCACCGTCGGTTTAACCAACATCATGTCGAGTGTTTTTACAACCGGCGTACCCATCATCGAACATGCTGCAGGGCTTGCACTAGTAGGCCTTGACACAGTACCTGCGCTAAGGGCACCGCTGGCACGACATTTGATGCAAGGGTTAAGGCAATAAGTTAAGGCATTAACTTAAGGCAACGAGTTTCCACCATGCGCTGGCCAAACGGGAAAAACACGCCGCTTGGTCTTATACAATCGTTTTATGCAGATTGGCTCGTGGACCTTCCCTAACAATGTATTTGTCGCCCCTATGGCTGGGGTGACGGATCGCCCATTCCGACAGCTTTGTAAAAGGCTGGGTGCAGGGCATGCTGTTTGCGAGATGGCGGCCAGTAACCCAGCCCTTTGGGATAGCGTTAAAACCGCCAGACGCTTGAATCACGATGGTGAGCTGGATCCCATCACCGTTCAAATTGCTGGTGCTGACCCTGAAATGATGGCTCAAGCAGCGGTTTTCAATATCCGTAAGGGCGCGCGCATTATCGACATCAACATGGGCTGTCCTGTCAAAAAAGTCTGCAAGGCTGCTGCCGGATCCGCGTTACTGCGGCGCGAGGATTTGGTCAGCCGCATCCTAGATAGCGTGGTGCAAGCGTGTTCGCCCCATGGGGTGCCCGTGACGCTTAAAACGCGAACCGGGTGGGATCATTTCAGCCGCAACGCAGTCAGAATCGCTCAATTGGCCGAATCCTTGGGAATCGCTGCGCTAACCTTACACGGTCGCACACGCGCTGACTTGTATGAAGGGCATGCGGAATACGACACGATCAAAGCCGTTAAAGCCTCAGTTAACATACCCATCATTGCCAATGGCGACATCACCAGCCCTGAAAAAGCCCGTCAAGTCTTGGATTTCACCGGCGCTGATGCGGTAATGGTCGGGCGCGCCGCTATGGGTCGACCCTGGCTGTTTCGGGAAATCAATCATTACCTAAAAACTGGCCAAACACATCCACCCATCACATTAAGCGAAATGCGCGATCACTTGTTGACACACTTGGATGACCACTATCATTTCTACGGAGAAGAGGTGGGTGTTCGTACGGCACGTAAGCACATTGGTTGGTACATGCGAGACTTGCCCGAGGGGCACAAAATGATCGCCCAAATAAACACAATAAATAACACCTCAGAACAGGCTAAGGCCGTCTCGAGGTGGTTTAATCAGGTCTTGGCTACGCGTTGTGACGAACCAACTGACACCCTAGCCGCCTGACCCGAGAGAAATTGATGACAAAAAAAATTACCCCACTCGACGAATCAGTGCGTTTGAACCTTGAACTCTACCTAGCAGACTTGGGTGATATTGAGCCGTCCGGCATGTGGGACATGGTGATGTCCTGTGTGGAGAAGCCACTGCTGCAGACGGCCATGACCAAAGCACAAGGCAATCAATCTAAAGCTGCCCAGCTGCTGGGGATCACGCGCAACACCTTGCGTAAAAAACTCGTGGCGCACCAATTGCTGGATCAGTAAACAAACGGGCATTGGTGCCAGTGCCACCCGCATATCCAAAACCATTTATTGTTTCTTAATTTTTTGCCCCTCATATGAAAATCAAAACGGCCCTGCTCTCTGTCTCTGATAAATCCGGTGTATTGGATTTTGCCCGTGCCTTACATGATCGCGGTGTGCGCCTGTTGTCCACCGGTGGCACTGCCAAACTACTTTCAGAGGCCGGGCTGCCAGTCACAGAGGTGGCCACTCACACTGGTTCTCCAGAGATACTTGATGGGCGCGTAAAGACCTTGCACCCGAAGATTCACGGTGGTTTATTGGCTCGCCGTGACAATCCGACACACCTCAAAACACTGACCGAACATGATATCGATTGCATCGACCTATTGGTTGTAAACCTTTATCCATTTCGCGAAACAGTCGCAAAACACAACTGCACATTTGATGAAGCCATAGAGAACATTGATATCGGCGGACCCGCGATGTTGCGAGCCGCGGCAAAAAACCATGGCAATGAGGCAGGTGGTGTCACCGTTGTGATTGACCCAGCCGACTATGACAAAGTACTGCAAGACATTGATCAACGTCGTGGCCAGACAAGTTTTGGGTTGCGACTGGCACTCGCGGCTAAAATCTATGCTCACACAAGTGTCTACGATGGTGCAATCACGGCCTACCTCACCAGCTTGGCGGCACAAGAACCCGCCCCCGAAATAGCACCTGAACGGGAAACCTGGCCGCGGACGTTGACGCTGCAACTGCAACGAGCTGAGACTTTGCGCTACGGTGAAAACCCACAACAGATCGCTGCTTTCTACCGCGACCCCATCGTACCGGCCGGTGTCTTAGCCAACTACCGCCAGCTTCAAGGCAAGGAACTCTCATACAACAACATCGCCGACGCAGACGCCGCCTGGGACTGCGTGCGTAGCTTCGACAAGCCAGCCTGCGTCATCGTCAAACACGCCAACCCTTGCGGTGTGGCCGTGGCCGACGATGTCTACGAGGCCTATCAAAAGGCCTTTCGTACTGACACAACGTCGGCGTTTGGTGGCATCATCGCTTTCAACAGACCCGTTGATGCCGCCACCGCAGAGGCTGTCAGTGCACAGTTTGTCGAAGTGTTGTTGGCACCTGGCTTTGATGGTGCCGCGCTGGCTGTCCTACAACATAAGAAAAATGTTCGGGTGCTTGAGGTCCCACTGGGCCATCAACACAACGATATTGATGTGAAGCGCGTTGGTGGTGGTTGGTTGATTCAGACGCCAGACGCCCAACTGCTTGACGACAACGCCTTACAAGTGGTGACCAAACGGCAACCCACCGAACAACAAATGCAAGATCTACTGTTTGCGTGGCGCGTGGCTAAGTTCGTTAAATCAAACGCCATTGTTTTTGCGGGACAAGGCATGACACTTGGCGTGGGTGCCGGACAGATGAGCCGCGTTGATTCCGCTCGTATCGCAACCATTAAAGCTGAGAACGGACAGCTCGATCTAAATGGCAGCGCGGTCGCCTCTGACGCCTTTTTCCCATTTCGAGACGGCCTTGACGTGGTGGTCGACGCTGGTGCGACCTGCGTGATTCAACCAGGTGGCAGCATGCGCGATCACGAAGTCATTGCTGCAGCCGATGAGCGTGATGTGGTGATGGTCTTGACCGGCATGCGTCATTTCAGGCACTAGGCGCTAGCCGCTAACATGCGAATCTTAGGCGTCGATCCAGGCTTACGCAAAACCGGTTTTGGGGTGATCGATATCGCCGGCTCCAAAATGCAGTACGTCAGTAGCGGAACCATCGTGGTGCCCAGTGACGCCAGCCTACCGGATAGACTTCGCGTAATTCTAGATAACCTGCGAGAGGTGGTACGACAAACACAGCCAGACGTGGCAGCGCTCGAGATTGTTTTTATGAATACCAACCCCCAGTCCACCCTGCTTCTTGGCCAAGCACGTGGCGCTGCCCTCTGTGCCCTTGCTGATAGCGATCTGGTGGTCCATGAGTACACCGCGTTGCAAATCAAAAAATCTGTCGTCGGTCATGGCAAGGCCGCCAAAGAGCAAGTTCAGAACATGGTGCAGCGATTGTTGGCGCTCAGCGCCACTCCAAGCTCTGACCCAGCGGATGCGCTTGCCTGCGCCATTTGTCATGCTCACATGGCTCCCTTATCGGCCGCACTCAACGGACAGGGTTGGGGCACTGCGGCTAGCCGGTCCTCAAAATCTAGCGTGCGCGGGGGTCGTCTTCGTCGTTCACTTACCTCTAAGGAACAAAAATGATCAGTCGGTTGACGGGTGTTTTATTTGAAAAGGCACCGCCACGCGTCGGACTAGATGTAGGCGGTGTGGGCTACGAGTTAGAAGTGTCTATGTCCACACTCTACGATCTACCTGATATCGGCAGTAAGGTGACGCTTCTGACTCACATGGTGGTTAGAGAAGACGCCCACCTTCTGTTTGGCTTTGCGATGGAGCAAGAGCGGCGTGCATTTCGGGAGCTAATCAAAGTCAGTGGCATTGGTGCGCGCATGGCGCTAGCCGTTTTGTCAGGCATGTCAGTGAACGATTTGTCGCAGGCTATCGCCATGCAAGAAACAGGCCGATTAACGCGGGTGCCTGGGATCGGTAAAAAAACGGCTGAGCGGCTGATGCTTGAACTTAAAGGAAAGTTTGGTCCACAGACTGTCTCTGAAACCGGAATCACAGCACCAAATAGCCAAGCCGACATCATTCAAGCGTTAACCGCTTTGGGTTACTCAGAAAAGGAGTCTGTGGCGGCTGTGAAAGGCATTGCGCAAGACGCAGACGTTTCTGAGGGGATCCGATTAGCACTTAAAGTGTTGGCTCGTTAATTCAGGATTGGCACTTAAGGGATTAGCACTGAAAGGATTGGCACTGAAAGGATTAGCGAGTTGAGGGTCCTCATCCAGAGGACCCATAGGCCGGTTTTTAACGTCCTCAAGCGCCTTAAGACTCCTTAAGCGTCCTTAAGCATTCGGGTCGTCATCAGTGTGGATGGCCATGGCTTCTAAAAAGCGCGACACCATGTTGTAGGCCGCAACCGTTGCGGTTAACTCTACGAGTTGGCGGTGATCGAATTTTTCTCGTACAGCTTGCGCCACTTCATCAGGCACATGCACATGTTTGGTCATGGCATCCGTGTAGGCGAGCACAGCGAGTTGCACGTCATCAA
>JAWOGG010000177.1:0-6171 GCA_046497085.1 Orrella sp. | reverse complement strand
GTGCGAATGACTTACTTTGGTGCTTTGGCGTAGCGTAGGTATGGCAATTTGACATCAATCTCACCAAACTTTTCTTTCGCTGCCTCGTCATTTAGGCTTAGCGCGACGATAACGTCTTCACCTGGCTGCCAGTTGGCAGGCGTGGCGATTGGGACCCCATCAGTGGCGCGTACAGCGTCGAGCGCGCGCATGATTTCGGCAAAGTTACGACCCACTGACATGGGGTATGACATGGTCAAGCGGACTTTTTTGTCTGGACCGATGATAAAGACGGTACGGACAGTGGCGCTATCGGCTGGTGTGCGGCCATCTGGTAGGTATGCATCTGCAGGCAACATGTCGTAGAGCTTTGACACGGCCAGTGAACGATCATCGATAATGGGGAAGTTGGCAGGTGCGCCAGCCACTGACTCGATGTCGCGCATCCACTTGTGGTGCTCTTCGACGCTATCGACGGAAACGCCCATGACCTTGGTGTTGCGCTTTTCAAATTCCGGAACCAATTGTGCGACAGCGCCAAACTCGGTGGTGCAAACCGGCGTGAAATCCTTTGGATGTGAAAACAAGATAGCGTAGCCATCACCAATCCAGTTGTGCAGGCTTAGCTCGCCAGCGGTGGAATCGGCGGTGAAATCGGGGGCAATATCATTGAGTCGGATAGACATGTTGCGTTCTCCTTTGTGTGATTTACTTAAACAGAGTATCACTCTCATGAGAGTGAACGTTTGACATAGATCGATGGTCTTGATCGTATTTACCTATCGGTCGATAGTGATGTCCTAGCTTAAGTTGCAATCATTACTCAATGACGGGTAAGCATCAAGACGAAACCCTTGAACGAAGTTGGTTTTGAGTCAACGGTCAGCGTTATTCATTGCATGACAGTATGCTTACACCATGACGTTTAATTCAACGAGACCGACATCTGACCTGACACCCCTCTTGCTAAGGCTGGCATTTTGGTGTGCTTTGGGTACTGTCACTGTGCTGTCTTTAATGCCGGGGACCTACTTACCACCGGTTGCATTCGATGTATGGGATAAAGCACAGCATACGTTGGGCTTTTTGATGCTAGGGTTGTTAGGTTTATGGTCCTATGCCAGCGCCAGTAAGCATATTGTGTGGGGATTGTTGGTTTATGGCGCATTAATCGAATTAATCCAGGCTGCCACTGGCTGGCGTTACGGCGACTGGCAAGACTGGGTGGCCAACGCTATTGGAATCTCTTTGGCCTATGGTCTTTGGCTTGGTTTTTGTCAGCGGGTAGTTTCAAACAAGCCAATCAAAAGAAAAAAAGATATCAGCAACTTTTAAACAAAAACCTCTGTGTGACAAATCGGTCGTTTCAAACGCGAAACAAAAGCTGCTCGCTTAAACTAAAGATAGATTGATCGCGTCAAACACGGCGGGTCATTCTGTTAAACTGAAAAGTAGTATTGATAATGATTTTTGTTTAGTTACGCCTTCTTTTATAGGCAATTACGATCAATTTACGGGGTTCAATAGGTAATAATCGTGTCATTTGGGTTGCATTCAATTCGTCTAGCCTTCGACGGAGTGCCCGTGATAGACGGGGTAGAGTTATCCGCTAAGTCAGGCGAAACCCTATGTCTTCTTGGTCCTTCTGGCTGTGGAAAAACCACGCTATTGCGCATACTAGCGGGTCTTGAAGCGCCAAACGCTGGCACAGTGACTCTCGGCGACACCACCGTCTTTAGTGCTGGTGTAAACATACCCCCTGAAAAAAGACAGGTGGGCTTTTTATTTCAAGACTACGCTCTGTTTCCTCATTTGACCGTCCAACAAAACGTTGCTTTCAGCATCCAAGGCTCACCAAAGGTTGCACAAGAGGTTGCTGATTTATTGGCAAGCGTCAACCTGTCTGGATTTGAAAACGCCATGCCAAGTACTTTGTCTGGTGGTCAGCAACAACGCGTTGCATTGGCTCGAGCTCTGGCTAGGCGCCCTCAACTTATGTTGCTTGATGAACCCTTTTCAGGGCTCGATACAGAGTTAAAGCTTCAACTGCGTGAAAGCACACATCGCCTTTTAAAAGAGCATGGCATCACAGCAGTCATCGTGACACACGATCCTGAAGAAGCCATGTACATGGCTGACCGCATCGCCCTAATGAGCCAAGGTGGCATTGTGCAAATAGCCAGCCCGGAGGAGCTCTACAATCGACCTGTCAATCAGTTTTGTGCTCGATTTTTAGGAGCCACACTGACGTTACAAGGTCACAACGACGGACATTTTATTCATACCGTCGCTGGCAACTTCAGTGCAACCCCCGAGGATCCCATCGGTGAAATCAAGGTCTTAGTTCGTCCCGAATCTTTGACTCTCCAAGCTGGCGAAGGGCGATATCAAGTTCTGCATCGGCACTTTGTCGGCTCGCACACCTTGGTCGATCTGGTTGACTCTGAGCAGCAATTTCCTGACCTTCAAATACTGGTATCCACAGAACGAGCACAATCCTTGGTTGCTGGACAATCGGTAAATTTGCTCTCACTACATCAACAACCCCTTCTGGCTGTCGCATGAAATACCTGCGGTTAAGTTTGTACGGATGGATAGCAGTCGCCATCGGGCTGATTCTCTCCGTACCGGTCATCAGCATTATTTTCAGCGTATTTCAAGAAGGTCAGGGAAATTGGTCGCACTTGGCCAGTACCGTTTTGCCATATTATGTATTGAACAGCTTATATCTTGCCGTGACGGTTGGGATTGGCGTGACGATTGTCGGAGTCGGTAGCGCTTGGCTTGTGGTGATGTGCCAATTTCCTGGGCGACGCATATTTGAATGGGCCCTGATACTTCCCCTCGCCATGCCAGCCTATGTGGTGGCCTACGCCTACACCGACATATTGCAAGTAGCCGGTCCAGTGCAAACATGGTTACGTGAAATCACTGGCTGGCGCTTTGGCGATTACTGGTTTCCAGAGATCCGATCCATTGGTGGGGCAATTACCGTTTTTATTATGGTGCTCTTTCCTTATGTCTATCTGCTCTCGCGTGCTGCGTTTCTTGAGCAATCGGTGGCCACGCTAGAAGCCTCCCGTGTACTCGGCAAGTCCCCAACAGGCGCATTTTGGAAGGTCGCTCTACCCTTGGCGCGTCCGGCAATTGTTGTCGGCGTCATGCTTGCCTTAATGGAAACATTGGCAGATTTTGGTACTGTTTTCCATTTTGGCATTCAAACATTCACGACCGGCATCTACCGCACTTGGGCCAGCATGGGTGACAAAGTGGCAGCTGCTCAATTATCTAGCGTGCTATTGGCTTTTGTGGCGATCTTGCTTGTGCTTGAGCGTATTAGCCGGCGCCGGGCAAAGTACTTTGAATCGCGCAGCCGGTTCACTAGCTTATCGACCTACCAGCTCAAAGGATTTCGCCGCTGGGGTGCTCTCATATTCTGTGCGATACCTTTGATCGGCGGTTTCATTGCTCCTGTGATTATGCTGCTGTACATGCACATCACAGCAGGACACGATCTAACTGATTCGCGCTACATCTCAATGGTTGGCAATAGCGTCATGCTTGCCGCTATTGCAGCCGTGCTGGCAGTGCTGGTCTCGTTGTACTTGGCTTTCGTGGCCCGAATTGAACGTTCTCCAATCGCATTGGGGGTCAATAAAGTCGCCTCTATGGGCTATGCGATTCCTGGCACGATGATCGCCGTTGGCATTTTGTACCCTATCGCTTATGTGGACAGAGGAATCAATCAGATCGCGATGCAATGGTTTGGCATTTCACCTGGACTGGTCTTAACAGGCAGTCTGACCGCACTTATTTTGGCGTATCTGGTTCGATTCATGGCCGTTTCATTAAACACCGTCACGACAAGCTTAGGGAAAGTGACACCCAACATGGAAGCCGCTGCCAGAACACTGGGCAAAGGTCGATTTCAAACCGTAAAGCAAGTACATGCTCCCTTGATTTCTGGTGGTCTCCTGACCGCGTCTTTGATCGTTTTTGTTGACGTCATGAAAGAGTTACCAGCCACCCTAATCATGCGGCCATTCAATTTTGACACGCTTGCCATTCAAGCATACAACCTTGCCAAAGACGAACGTCTGACTCAAGCGGCCACTCCTTCACTGGTCATCGTATTGGTCGGATTACTTCCCTTGTTCATTCTAAGCAGACAAATCATGCGCTCTAGAACAGGCACGCATTGACCTTTTTAAACTCAACACTTTAAAAATACGGTCAATCGGCAAGCTTGACGAGCGTATAAAGAATGTGATTGACGAATGTGATTGATGAACGTGAATGACAACCGTAACTAATGAACGCTATAAACGATCGCGATTCACGAAAGTACGAATTGCATAAAAAAAGGGGGAGCTTATGCTCCCCTTTTTTCACCTTAAGATTGGTTTACTTGTAACCAACGCGGTCATATATTCTCTGAGCAGTCGGCTGATTTACGCCGAACGCATTGAGGTTAACGTCGTCTGCCTTAAAGACACCCAATTCGGCAACGCTATCTGAAAGACCAACGCCAGGCACCACGGGATACTCATCGTTGCCCGCTGAGAAATATTCCTGCGCTTCGTCGCTCGCCAAATATTCGATGAATTTAATAGCATTTTCACGGTTAGGGGCTGTAGCAATCACACCTGCACCTGAAATGTTCGAGTGAGCACCACGGTCCTGTTGATTCGGAAAAACCCAACCGATGTTTTCTAGCGCTTTTTCATCTAAGCCACTCACGTCTTTACGTAAGGCACGCGCAAAATAGTAAGTATTTGAAATGGCAATGGCACACTCACCCGAAGCAATGCCACGAAGTTGGTCGGTATCACCGCCTTGAGGATCGCGGGCACGGTTGGCATAGACTCCTTCTGCCCACTTTTGCGCCGCTTCTTCACCCTGCGCTTCGATGACTGAAGCCATCAGCGACAACATGTAAATGTTGCCTGAAGAGCGGGTGCACACCATACCTTTAAGTTTCGGATCAGCCAGAGCCTCATAGGTTTGAATATCCGCAGGGTCTACTTTGGATTTGTCGTAAAAAATCACCCGGATGCGCTGAGAAAGACCATACCAATGCCCATCAGGGTGCCTGAGGTTATCAGGAATACGAGTCTCTAAGATCTCAGACTCGACAGGTTGGAACAAACCTGCTTGGTCCGCTCGCCATAGACGTCCTGCATCCACCGTCAACAAGACATCAGCAGGACTATTAGCGCCCTCTGCTTTGATACGTTCAATTAACTTGTCAGCGCCGTCTTCAATACGATTGATCTTGATTCCGGTCTGCTCTTCAAAATTTGAATACAGACGCTCATCAGTGTCATAGTGGCGCGACGAATACAGGTTTAACTCTCCCTGCGCGAACACCGGCGTAGTAGCAAATGCAGCTGTGGCAGTGACAGCAGCCAAAATTTGTTTCATCGTCATTTCATCTTCCGTGGCTGGTTTACAAAGTTTTGCGTCGACTTAGCCGTCTTATCCGCGGGCTTAATCAACCTGAATTTGATTATTTCAGAAAACCAGTCTTAATGCAAACAGTTCTCATCCTCAATACGACAACGATTCTTATTTAGAACCTCTTAGGCCGTCATCTTTGGTTACCCTCTCGTGGCAATGACGCAGCGGTACATTGACCTACGTCCGAGCGCCACCCTTGCCTGGATCGGAACGCATCCTGGTTCTCCAGGCAACCAAACCGATCGACTAACCCTTTTGCTTGGGTCTGATGATGATGATTTCAAGGCCCTCCGCCTCAAAAGCCTTGAGAATCGTGCGCTCAGTCTCAACCCTATCGGGTCGTTTTTTTAATCATGCTTTGAACGCTCCCCAGACAACAAAACCATCGATGGGTTATTTGCATCCAAAACGTACCATGCATCAGCGATATCTTTGTATCGGCTTTTAAAATTCCGCCAGCCCGTATCGAATCGTCTTCGAATCTCCGCCTCTGGAATCTCGTGTCCACCCTGAACCACCCTAGCGCGAACACGATCAAGGGCGTAAGTGACATCGGGCAGACGAAGAAACAGCAAAGAAATCGAGTTCGGGCTAAGCTTCTGGCCCAAGCTCAGTGCGCTTCCAATATGCACCTTGACTGTCTTGTGCATGTGCGCAACAATAATGACTGCCCTTTAAGCATCTTAAACGACTGCTCCAGCCGATCGGATAAACTTTCAAACATAATTACTC
>JAWOGG010000152.1:0-14393 GCA_046497085.1 Orrella sp. | reverse complement strand
TGGTGGACGGTGAAAATCTGCCGAAGGCGATTGGCTCGCGTGGTCAAAACGTCAGGCTTGCCTCCGATTTAACGAGCTGGCAAATCAATATCATGACGCCTGAGGAAAGTCAGAGTCGTCAGGAAGAGGAAAGGCATGAGTTACGCGCCACTTTCATTGCAAAACTTGACGTGGATGAAGAGGTGGCGGATATACTGATCGATGAGGGCTTTACAGGCCTAGAAGAGATCGCTTACGTACCGCTTTCCGAGCTGCTAGAGATTGAGGCGTTTGACGAGGATACGATTAATGAGCTTAGAAATCGTGCTCGCAATGCCTTGTTGACGGAAGCAATTGTGCAAGAGGAGCGGGTAGAGTCCGCGCAAGATCTTTTTCACATTGAGGGAATGACCCCTGAGTTGATTGCCATGCTTAGCGAGCATGACGTTCACACACAAGATGACCTGGCTGATCTAGCAACCGATGAATTGGCCGAAATGGCTAATCTCGATTCTGATCAGGCAGCGGCGTTCATCATGGCAGCCAGAGCCCGCTGGTTCGAAGATGAGCAATAAAAAAAGCAGCAGCAAAAAGAGGTTTTCTATGTCTAGTTGATCCGGAAAATCGTTGCTAAGGTAAGAGAGAGTCTAATGTCGAGTATTACTGTCGCCCAGTTCGCGAGTGAACTGAAAATGCCCGCCGATGTGCTGTTAGAGCAGTTGCGTGGTGCAGGGGTGTCTGTTGGGGCTGCGTCTGATGAGCTATCAGACGCGGATAAAGCCAAATTGCTGGAGTCGTTGCGTCGATCACATGGGGCATCTGACGGCAAAAAAATTACACTGACACGCCGTCAAACGTCCGAAATCAGGCAGGCAGATGCGGGTGGACGATCAAGAACCATTCAAGTCGAAGTACGCAAAAAACGCGTTTTTGTTAAACGTGACGCCGCTGCTGAGGCCACCGAATCAACCGATACAGACAACACGCCTACTCAGCCAACACCCGCTGACGTTAATGCGACGCCTGCCACGGATGAAGCCAAGTCAACGCCAGTCAGCGATCACACGGACTCCCAAACCGCGGGTGTGAATGATTCAAGCGCGTCGCAGTCGCAACAAGATGTTGCAACATCGGAGGCGTCTGAAGCAGACACGTCCTCTGACAGCGCAACCGATTCAGAGAAGCAGACCCCCGAAACAAGTTCACCTGATACAGCTGCACCTGATTTAGTTACTGAGGAGTCGAGTAAGGCTGAAGATGCAGCTGAGCAGACTGTTCAAGATGGCACAACAACTTCAGCACAGACGGATTCTAAAAAGTCTGACGGCGCTGTTGAAAAAGAAAGCGTGGGTGAGTCAGTTGACAAGGACAGCGTACCCAAAGTGGCTAGCGCTGAAACTGAAACTGAAAGTGACGCCAGTCCCGCCAGTGAGGCCGAGTCCACAGATAAACCAGTGGCTGATAAAACGGCAGCGCCGGTGGCGCCTAGGTCATCATTTGCGAGCCGAAAGCCTGCGCGACCAGTGGCTGCCAGTGCGGGCACTGACACCGATCGGGAAGCCGCAAAAAAGAGAGCTGAAGGCGAAGCGGCAGCCCTTCGCGATATGCTGAGCCGTCCCAAGAAAGTTCTTCGTGCCGAATCAGAGACAGATCCTAATGCGATCAAAGGCACATTGCACAAGCCTGATGCGGCAAAAGTGGCCGATAAAAAAGGCCCAGACGGCAAGAAAGTGATCAAGACGGCAGGAACAGCCTCAACATGGTCAGATGATGCTTCGCGTAAAAAGCCTGCTGGCAAAAGCAACGCACCGGCGTCGCGTGATGGGTGGCGTGCAGGTAAATCAGGTCGCGGAGGCGGTAAGCGCGGACGCGGACAAAATAACAACGCACCACAGCAGGAAGCCGCACCAGTTGAATTTGTGGCACGTGAGGTGCACGTTCCAGAAACAATCACCGTTGCCGATTTGGCCCACAAAATGTCAATCAAAGCGGCAGAGGTCATCAAGCACTTGATGAAGCTCGGACAAATGGTCACGATTAACCAAGTGCTAGACCAAGAAACGGCCATGATCGTGGTCGAGGAGCTCGGTCACACTGCGTTTGCAGCGAAGTTAGACGATCCGGAAGCCTTTTTGGAAGATGCGCCAGGTTACGACGCGGAAAGCAAGCCACGCGCACCTGTGGTGACCGTGATGGGTCACGTTGACCACGGCAAAACCTCTTTGCTTGATCACATCCGTCGAGCAAAGGTTGCCTCTGGTGAGGCGGGTGGCATTACTCAGCACATCGGTGCCTACCACGTTGAAACTGAGCGCGGTGTCGTGACCTTTCTTGATACACCCGGTCACGAGGCATTTACTGCTATGCGTGCCCGTGGTGCGAAAGCAACCGACATTGTAATTTTGGTGGTGGCTGCTGACGATGGTGTCATGCCGCAAACCAAAGAAGCTGTTCATCACGCCCGTGCAGCTGGCGTGCCTTTGGTGGTTGCGATCAATAAGATCGATAAACCCGAAGCCAATCCTGAGCGCGTCAAACAGGAGTTGGTCGTTGAGGAAGTGGTGCCTGAAGAATATGGCGGTGACGTTCCGTTTGTGCCGGTTTCTGCCAAAACAGGCGAAGGTATTGATGCGCTTTTAGAGAATGTCCTTTTGCAGGCTGAAATCCTTGAGTTGACTGCACCAATTGAGGCTGCAGCCAAAGGCATTGTTGTTGAAGCACGCCTAGATAAAGGCCGCGGTCCAGTGGCAACGGTTCTGGTGCAATCAGGGACGTTAAAGCGTGGCGACGTTGTCTTGGCTGGCGCAAGTTATGGTCGTGTGCGAGCAATGCTAGATGAGAACGGTAAGCAGATTCAATCTGCAGGTCCTTCGATCCCTGTTGAAATCCAAGGCTTGACAGAAGTGCCTGCCGCCGGTGATGAACTGATGGGTCTAGTTGACGAGCGCAAAGCCCGTGAAATTGCCTTGTTTAGACAAGGCAAGTTCCGTGATGTGAAGTTGGCCAAGCAGCAAGCCGCTAAACTCGAGTCAATGTTCGAACCCACAGCCGAAGGTCTGCAAACCCTTGGTCTGATCGTTAAAACCGACGTTCAGGGCTCGCAAGAGGCTTTGGTGGCCGCCTTGGTTAAGTTGTCTACCCCAGAGATTAAGGTCCAGGTGGTCCACGCCGCAGTGGGCGGCATTTCTGAGAGCGATGTGAACTTGGCTATTGCGGCAGGCGCGGTGGTGATAGGCTTTAACGTTCGAGCTGAGGCAAGCGCTAAAAAATTAGCCGAAGCCAATGGTGTAGATATTCGTTACTACAACATCATTTATGACGCCGTCGATGAAATCCGGTCAGCCATGACAGGCATGCTTGCCCCAGAGAAACGCGAAGAAGTGATTGGCATGGTGGATGTGCGCGAGGTTTATCACATCTCTAAGATTGGTACTGTCGCTGGTTGCATGGTCACTGACGGCTTTGTCAGACGCGAAGCTCAAGTGCGCTTACTAAGAGATAACGTGGTTCAGTGGACGGGCTGGCTTGACTCGCTTCGTCGATTTAAAGACGACGTCAAAGAGGTCAAATCCGGTTTTGATTGCGGTATCACACTTAAGAGTAATAACGACATCAAGGTTGGCGATCAGTTAGAAATCTTTGAGATTCGTGAAGTAGCCCGCTCGCTCTAGGAAAGGTAAATATGTCTCGCCATAAGCAAAAAGTGGCCGGTGGTCGCAATATCCGGCTCGCGGATCAGATCCAAAAGGATTTGGCTGTGTTGATCCAGCGTGACATTGATCCTAAGCGTGTGGGTTTGATCACCTTGTCTGGCGTTGAGTTGTCGACCGACTATGCCCATGCGAAGGTATTTTTTACGGTCATGGCGGGTGAGCCCGATGAGGCTGAGCAGCTTTTGAATGAAAAAGCGGGTTGGTTACATGCGCAGCTATTCAAGATGCTGCACATACACACTGTGCCAACACTGCGATTTTTTCACGACCCACAGCTAGAGCATGGTTTGGCAATGTCACAGCTCATTGATAAAGCCAACGCCTCTGATCGGGGATCGCTTGACAATCAAGATGGTCTCGATGATCCAACCGATCAGGATGCTCAAGACGATCGAGACGTCAAGTCTTGATGGTTGAGAGCCTCTTGGCGCAATAAAGAATTTTGATGAGAAAAAGACGTGGTCAGGTAGTAGATGGTTGGTTGTTGCTCGACAAATCTGTAGATGTCTCGAGTAACTATGCTTTGCAAGGTGTCAAACGTTTGATGGACGCTCAAAAGGCGGGTCACACAGGAACGCTTGATCCATTTGCAACCGGTTTGTTGATTTGTTGCTTTGGTCGTGCGACCAAGATCGCTGGGCATTTGCTTGATGCGGACAAATCCTATACGGCAACACTGCTGTTTGGTCAGGAAACCGATTCGGGTGACCTAACTGGTACGGTCGTTGACCAAGCGGACTCGGCTTTCGTAGCCGTCAACGAGCAGCAGTTATTGGACGTTTTGCCGCGATTTAAAGGCTTGATTAGTCAGGTGCCACCCATGACCTCGGCCCTAAAGCATCAAGGGCGTCCCTTGTATGCCTATGCGCGCGAGGGCATTACGATCGAACGTCCCCCGCGAGAGGTCACCATTTACGACCTTGAATTGTTATCTTGTGCTGGTAAAACAGCAGTCGTGCGTGTGAGTTGTAGCAAGGGTACTTACATTCGCACCTTGGCCCAAGACATCGGGCGAGCAATGGGCGTTGGTGCTCACTTGACCGCGTTAAGGCGGGATAGTGTCGGGCCGTTTACGCTTGAGCAGGCTCACACCATTGAGCAGCTCAAAGTGCTTGAGAATCCCCTGCAGGCGGTTAGACCGCTATCGGACTTGCCTGAGTCTTTGGCGCAAGTATTTGTTAATAAAGGAACGGCAGTTGCGTCGCTCCAATCGTAGTTTATTCAAGAGGAAATCTCCATGTCACGCGCCCTGCGCAATGTTGCCATCATCGCCCACGTCGACCACGGAAAAACAACCCTAGTTGACCAGCTGTTGCGGCAATCCGGTACGTTCCGGGATAACCAGCAATTAAGCGAAAGGGTCATGGACTCCAATGACCTTGAGCGAGAAAGAGGGATCACCATCCTCGCCAAGAACTGTGCTGTTCAGTACGAAGACACCCACATCAATATTGTGGATACGCCGGGCCACGCCGACTTCGGTGGTGAGGTTGAGCGCGTTCTGTCAATGGTTGATGGTGTTCTACTACTTGTAGACGCGGTTGAAGGACCGATGCCACAGACTCGCTTTGTGACACGTAAAGCCTTGGCCTTGGGTTTAAAGCCAATCGTGGTCGTCAATAAAATTGATCGCCCCGGTGCTAGGCCGGACTTTGTGGTGAATGCCACTTTCGATTTATTTGATAAGTTGGGCGCCACTGAAGAGCAGCTCGACTTTCCCGTCATCTTTGCCTCGGGTCTGGATGGGTACGCAGGTATGGATGATTCGGTGCGTGAAGGGGATTTACGGCCGTTATTTGAAACGATCTTAAAGTACGTGCCGCAGCGCAATGACGACACCGAAGCACCATTGCAATTCCAAATCATTTCGTTGGATTACAGCAGCTACGTCGGCAAAATCGGTGTCGGGCGTATCAACCGCGGCCGTGTGCGCTCTGGGATGGAAGTTGCTTATCAATTCGGCCCAGACTCACCAATCGCAAAGGGACGTATCAACCAAGTGTTGAAGTTTCAGGGGCTTGAGCGTGTCATCGTTGAAGAGGCTGAAGCCGGCGATATTGTGTTGATTAACGGGATCGAAGAGATTGGCATCGGCTGCACCCTTATGGAGCCAGGTCATCCTGATCCATTACCTATGTTGCGGATTGACGAGCCCACGTTGACCATGAACTTCATGGTCAACACCTCGCCTTTGGCCGGTCGCGAAGGCAAATTCGTCACCAGTCGACAGTTGCGTGATCGCCTCGATCGCGAACTCAAAGCCAATGTCGCCTTGCGTGTGCGTGACACTGACGATGACACAGTGTTTGAAGTGGCTGGTCGTGGTGAGTTGCACCTGACGATCTTGCTTGAGAATATGCGTCGCGAAGGCTACGAGCTGGCTGTTTCACGCCCGCGGGTGGTGTTTAAAGAGATTGACGGTCAGAAGTGTGAACCTTTCGAAATGTTGACTTGTGACGTTGAAGACGGTCACCAAGGCGCAGTGATGGAAGAGCTTGGTCGACGTAAGGGTGAGTTACAAGACATGCAGCCAGACGGTCGAGGACGCACAAGACTGGAATATCGCATTCCGGCGCGTGGTTTGATTGGCTTTCAGAGCGAGTTCCTGACGATGACACGTGGTACGGGTTTGATGAGCCACGTGTTTGATGACTATGCGCCAGTGAAAGACGGCTCAGTGGGCGAACGACGTAATGGGGTTCTCATTAGCCAAGACAATGGCGAAGCGGTTGCCTATGCGATTTGGAAATTGCAAGAACGTGGACGCATGTTTGTGAGTCCGGGTGAACCGCTTTATGAAGGGATGGTTATTGGGATTCATAGTCGCGATAATGACTTGGTGGTCAACCCTATCCGTGAGAAAAAACTGACCAACGTACGTGCCTCGGGTAAAGATGAGCACATTGACCTGACAACACCCATCAGAATGACACTCGAGTACGCGGTCGAGTTCATCGATGATGACGAGTTGGTTGAGGTCACGCCACAGTCTATTCGTGTACGCAAGCGTTACTTACAAGAGCACGAGCGTCGGCGTATGTCGCGTGAGACCAACGCGTAATTTCAAAGCGTAATACCAACGTGTCATACCTCTAAGGGTGCCCTCTGGCACCCTTAGTTTTTTCTGATGTGCTCTGATCTGGTTCCGACCACGTCAGGCATGACGCGGTCGGTTCAAAAGGACAACAGCGGTTTAGATGCCACCTAGGCAGACGTACTTCATTTCCAAGAAGTCATCGACACCGTAGACTGACCCTTCGCGACCCAAACCTGATTGTTTGACGCCACCGAAAGGCCCGACTTCGCTAGAAATGATGCCGGCATTGACCCCGATGATGCCGTACTCAAGCGCTTCCGCCGTGCGGAAGATTCGTCCGATATCACGACTGTAGAAATACGCAGCCAAGCCGAATTCGGTGTCATTGGCTTGACGGATAACGTCGGCATCATCTTCAAACTTCACCAGCGGTGCAAGCGGTCCAAACGTCTCTTCTCGCATGCAGATCATCTCGCTTGAGACGTTGGTGATCACGGTTGGCTGGAAGAAACGACCGCCGCGCTCGTGCGATTGACCGCCGGTCAACACCGTCGCGCCCTGTGCAATGGCGTCGGCGACATGCTCTTCTACCTTTTGAATGGCGGCATTGTCGATCAGGGGGCCTGTGGTTACTGCGTCTTCAAAGCCTTCGCCTACTTTAAGCCGATCCTGCACCGCAGCGGCAAGTTTCTGTGCGAACTCATCATAGACCTTGGCATGGACATAAAAGCGATTAGTGCATACGCATGTCTGTCCAGCATTACGGTATTTTGATGCCATCGCGCCATCAATCGCCGCATCGATGTCAGCATCATCAAAAACGATAAACGGCGCGTTACCACCGAGCTCTAAGGAGAGTTTTTTGATGGTGGGCGCACTTTGTTGCATCAAGATCCGGCCGACTTGTGTGGAGCCTGTGAAAGTCAATTTACGAACCACTGGACTGTCGCACAAAACCTTACCAACGGCAATGGACTGATCACTGTCGGCTGTGACGATATTGATCACCCCAGCGGGTACACCCGCGCGTTCGGCCAACTCAGCTAAGGCCAAAGCAGATAACGGGGTTTGCTCGGCGGGTTTTAGAACCACGGTGCAACCGGCCGCCAAAGCGGGTGCGATTTTTCGGGTGATCATGGCGATGGGGAAATTCCAAGGCGTGATCGCGGCGCACACACCAATGGGCTCTTTCAGCACCAAAATCCGGGTGTTTGACAGAGGCGCATCAATGGTGTCCCCCATGATGCGCTTGGCTTGCTCAGCAAACCATTCTACGAATGAAGCGCCATAAGCCACTTCACCACGGGCTTCCGCCATGGGTTTACCTTGCTCGGTGGTCATGATTCGCGCCAAATCTTCGGTGTGCGCGGTGATCAAGTCAAACCATTTGCGCAAGATGCCAGCGCGTGCTTTACCGGTAAGGGCACGCCAAGCGGGCCAGGCATTATTGGCAGCCTCAATGGCTTGCGCTGTGGCTTCTGGCCCTAAATTGGCGACTTGGGCAATGATGTCACCGCTCGCAGGATTGTCTACGGGGAAGGTTGCATTGTTCTCGGCACTAGCCCACTGACCGTTGATATAGGCCTGTTGGCGCAGTAGCGCTGAATCGTCGAGTTTGACGGGAAACACGGGAGTATCCATTGGCTTTCCTTTTTAAGTTTTGTCGGTCGTATCTGGGCCGCAGTGCTTTGAACGCAGTGCTTTCAAATTAGCACCTGATGACAACAGTTTAGCCCCATGGCCTGCCTGAAAGGCGTATCTGTGCTGTGGTGTACTGAGTCAACAACCCAAGACGCTTTCTAACGGGGAAGTGTGCTTGGCCGGTCTGCTTGCTCAAGATGTTGGTATTCAAACGCCAATATTTGCTCGATCACCTTGACTGGGTCATCTTCAATCGTAAAAAGAGACATGTGTGAAGGCGTAACCATGCCTAATTTCAGCACTTCGGCTTCAAGCCAGTCGATCAAGCCTTGCCAAAACTCGCTACCAACCAAAATAATGGGTCCAGCCGGCACTTTTCCGGTTTGTATCAGGGTCAGTGCCTCAAACAGCTCATCTAACGTCCCAAAGCCCCCTGGCAGCGCGATGTAGGCCATGCTGTGCATGAAGAAGGTGGCTTTGCGGGAATAAAAATATTCAAACGGTAGATCAATGGTTTGGTAGGGGTTATTCTTTTTTTCTGATGGTAGGGCGATATTTAAACCAATGCTGATGCCCTTTGCTTCGAAGGCACCTTGGTTGGCAGCTGCCATGATCCCAGGGCCTCCACCGGCAATAACGGCAAAGCCAGCGGCAGCGAGCCGAGCACCCAAATCACGACTCAATTCGCAATATGGCGAGTCTTGCGGCAGCCGAGCACTGCCAAAAATACTGACGGCTGGCCCAACATGCGCTAAGGTTTCGGCGGCGTGCACCATCTCTGACATAATTTGGGGTGTTTGCTCAATAGCAGTAGAAGACTTTAGGTTCTGACTCATGAAAAAAACCTTGTTGCTGGTTGATGGCTCAAGTTACTTATACCGTGCCTATCATGCCATGCCTGACTTACGAAATGTACAGGGCGAACCCACGGGCGCCATCTATGGGGTCATCAACATGATGCGCAAGCTCATGCAAGATTTCGATCCCCAGTATGCCGTTTGTGTGTTTGATACGAAAGGTAAAACCTTCCGAGAGGACGCGTATCCCGAATACAAAGCAAATCGGGCAACCATGCCAGACGACTTGGCAACGCAAATCGAACCCATTCACAAAGCCGTGGCTGCCTTAGGATGGCCTGTGATTGGCGTGGCTGGCGTAGAGGCTGATGATGTGATTGGGACATTGTCTGTGTTGGCACAAGCCCATGGTTTGGAAACCATTATTTCTACCGGCGACAAAGATTTGGCACAACTCGTGACCCCTCACTGTACTTTGGTTAACACCATGAATGGGGAAAAGCTCGACCCTGAGGGGGTCAAAGTTAAGTTCGGTGTGCCGCCTGAGCGGATCGTCGACTATCTGATGCTGGTGGGTGACACTGTGGATAATGTACCCGGGGTCAACAAGGTCGGGCCTAAAACTGCCGTCAAATGGTTGCAAGCCTACGACAGCGTCGACAACCTAGTCGCCAACGTCGATGAGATCAAAGGCGCTGTCGGCAAAAACCTCAAAGAAGCGCTAGACCAATTCGAGCTGACACGGCATTTGCTCACCATTCGAACTGACTGCGATCTGCCGGCAGACACCAAAGAAATCGAACATTTTTTACCCAAACCCAAAGATACCGAAACTCTGATTCAGTTGTACGAACATTATGGCTTTCGCACATGGTTGCGCGAGCTCACCGGCGATGAGAACAGAATCCCCAAGGGTGATGCTCGATTGGTCAAACAGGCCAATGAGCAAGACACAGGAGAATTGACGCCATCAGTAGAGGCCCCGGTGGTCGAGTCCCTTGACTACGAAACCGTTGTCACCATGGAACAGGCACAGACTTGGCTCGAACGTGCTCAGTCCGCTGAAGTGGTGGCCCTAGATACTGAAACCACTTCGCTCGATGGTTTACAAGCCAAGTTGGTGGGCTTCTCATTGTGCGTCAATCCAGGGCAAGCTTGTTATATACCGTTGGCGCACCGCGGCACTGAGGCGGTCGATCAGCTAGACAAAGCAGCAGTGTTGTCACTTTTTGCGCCGTGGATTGAGTCGACTGAGCCAACCAAGTTGTTGCACCACGCCAAATACGATGCCCACGTTTTTGCTAATGAAGGCTTAACGTTGCGTGGCATCGTTCACGACACCATGCTGCAGGCCTACGTGCTGGAGTCGCACAAAAGTGTCGCGTTGGCTGAACTGTCACATCGTTGGCTGGGGCAGCGCGGCGTGAGTTACGAACAATTGTGCGGTAAAGGTGCACACCAAATTTGTTTTGATGAGGTGGCGGTTGATAAAGCCAGTCATTATGCGTGCGAAGACGCTGATTTCACGGCACGCCTTCACCGGGTCTTGTATCCACAGGTGGCTGCCGACGATGACCTAAGGCGGATTTACGAATTAGAGATCGCAGTGAGCGATGTTTTGTTTGTGATCGAGCGCGAAGGGGTTCACATTGATGCCAATGAGTTGAACCGCCAGAGCCACGAAGTGGGTGAAAAGTTATTGGGTCTTGAGAAGAAAGCCTTTGAGTTAGCTGGCCAACCCTTTAATTTAAATTCGCCTAAGCAACTGGGTGAGATTCTTTTTAATCAAATGCAATTGCCCGTGGTGCGTAAAACCGCGAGTGGCGCTCCCTCAACTGACGAGGAGGTGTTAAGTAAGCTGGCTCTTGACTATCCCTTGCCTAAGGTGCTGTTGGAGTATCGAGGGCTGGCTAAGTTGAAGTCAACATACACTGACAAACTGCCTAAGATGGTCAATGCCAAAACGGGTCGAGTACATACCCATTATGCTCAGGCCGCTGTGATTACCGGTCGGCTGTCCTCTTCAGAACCAAACTTACAAAACATTCCTATTCGAACCGAGGAGGGGCGCCGTGTGAGGCGTGCGTTCGTACCGCGACACAGCGACGGCCAGATTGTTTCTGCTGATTACTCACAGATAGAACTGCGTGTGATGGCTCACGTCTCGGGTGACGAAGGGTTACGCCAAGCCTTTGCCAAGGGCGAAGATATTCACAAAGCAACAGCAGCCGAAGTGTTCGGTGTCAAGGTTGAAGAGGTCAGTAGTGACCAGCGCCGTACCGCCAAAACCATTAATTTTGGGTTGATCTACGGGATGGGCGCCCATGGGCTGGCTACCAACTTAGGCATTACCCGTGATGCAGCACAAACCTATATCGACCGTTACTTCGCGCGCTACCCTGGTGTAGCCGAGTACATGGCGACCACCAAAACTCTGGCGCATGAGCAAGGTTTTGTGAGCACTGTGTTTGGTCGTCGTTTGTGGTTAACGGATATTAATGCGGGTGGCGCACGGCGCGCAGGCGCAGAGCGGGCCGCCATCAACGCGCCTATGCAAGGCACCGCAGCTGATTTGATCAAGATGGCAATGGTCGCAACCGAGAGATGGATAGAAATCGAGGGTTTGCAAAGCCGTTTGGTGATGCAAGTTCACGACGAATTGGTATTGGACGTGGTTGCAGATGAGTTGGCGCTGGTTTGTGAACGCTTACCTGGGTTGATGTGTGAAGTGGCCGAATTGAGTGTGCCATTGCTTGCCGAGGTCGGTCAGGGTAATAATTGGGAGCAGGCGCACTAGCGTCAGCCTGTAGGGATGTTTTCCGGGGAGCAATCCATGTCAGGAAAAAGCGATATGCCAATCCACACCCCCTCAACCGGTCTTAAAACGGCTTGGGTTGAGGTGCCTATTGAAACCGACAGCATGCCGACTTATTACGCCATGCCTGATCAGCCTGGTCGGTTTCCCGTTGTTTTGGTTGTGCAAGAGATTTTTGGGGTGCACGAACATATCCAAGATGTTTGTCGGCGTTTTGCACATGAGGGTTTTTTAGCGATTGCCCCTGAGCTGTACTTCAGGCAGGGGCGCCCGAGTGACTACAGCGAGAATGCTGACATTGTCAGTGAAATCGTTAGTCATGTCCCTGATGAGCAGGTGTTAGAAGATTTGGATGCATGTTTGGTCTGGGCTGGTTTACATGGCGGTAATTTGGCGCAAGTCTGTGTCACTGGTTTTTGTTGGGGCGGTCGGATCACTTGGCGCTACGCGGCTCATCAGCCGATGCTTAGTGCTGGCGTGGCTTGGTATGGTCGCCTGACAGCTGGCCATGGTCCACTTCAGACAGTCCACCCCATTGACGTGGCCGCTACGTTAGAGGCTCCGGTCCTGGGTTTGTACGGAGAGAAAGATAGCGGTATCCCTTTGACTGACGTTAGGGACATGCGAAAGGCGTTGGCCATGGGCAGTGAGCACGCCCAGGCTAGCGAAATACGAGTCTATGAGAATGCCGACCATGGTTTTTTTGCAGACTACCGCCCCATGTACCAAGCTCGTGCGGCTCAAGACGGGTGGCAGCGTTGTTTGAGTTGGTTGCGCTCACACCTGCCGCCGACTTAGCACAAGGTCACCATTCGGCGACCTTGTGCAAATACCATCTCACATCGACTGCAATGCAGCGATGCGTTGTTCGATCGGAGGGTGCGTTGAAAACAGTGCGCTGATGCCTTTGCCCCCGCTGATACCAGAAGCCTCGAAGCTGCGAGGTAGGTTGCCTGGGGTTAAGTTACCGAGCCGCGCCAGTGCCTTAATCATGGGCTCCCTGGCTTGTAGTAGTTTTGCTGATCCTTCATCAGCCCTGAATTCGCGCTGTCGTGAGAACCAGGCGACGATGATGCTGGCCAAGATGCCAAAGATAATCTCAGAGACAATAACGGCAACAAAGTAACCGATACCCAAGCCGCGGTCATTTTTTAAGACAACACGATCAACGAAGTAACCGACGATCCTTGCGAAAAACACAACAAAAGTATTCAGTACACCCTGAATCAGCGTGAGGGTCACCATGTCACCGTTGGCAACGTGAGCGACTTCATGACCAAGCACAGCCGTGACTTCCTCTTCTGTCATGCTTTGTAGCAAGCCCGTAGAAACGGCGACCAAGGCATTGTTTTTGAATGCGCCGGTGGCGAAAGCGTTTGGTGCGCCCTCGTAGATCGCCACTTCGGGTCGGCCAATTTGCGCCCGGTCAGCCAACTGATGAACCGTTTTAACCAGCCAAGCCTCGCGCGAGCCGCCCGGCGCTTCCGGATCAATGACTTTGGCCTTAGTTGAAAACTTTGCAATTGGTTTGCTAATAAGCAATGAAAGAAATGACCCACCAAAACCAATAATGGCCGAAAAGATCAACAAAGTTTGAATGTCTAGGCCCTGTGGCGTCAAAAATCGGTTGGCACCAGTTAGGTTCAAGATGACGCCCAAAACAATCAAAATGGCAAGGTTGGTCGCCAAAAAGAGTGCAATTCGTTTCATGGTGATTGTCTACGGTAAGAGGTTTATAGGATATGAGGGGATATTAGGCAGGCGCTACACGGGTTTAGAAACCCGAATGGCCATCCAGTCTAGCTGAAAGAACAGAAAACTTACGCATGTTAGACGAGAAAAAGGGCGATCGGTTCTCAAATAAACACCGATCGCCCCATCTTAGTGGCAGCTTTTTATTGGCATAGAAAAAAGAATGTTTCGTCCTTTATTTCAATGACGTTGCCATCAGTTTGTTGTACCAACCATGGAAGTGATGCATGCCGTCTTCCATGGGCGATTGGTACGGACCCATTTCGATGTCGCCTCTGTCATAAAGCGCTTTTCGACCGGCATCCATGCGTTCAGCAATCTCATCGTCTTCGACAGCTGTTTCCATGTAAGCCGCGCGCTGTGCCTCGACAAATTCGCGTTCAAAGGATGCGATTTCCTCAGGATAGTAGAACTCCACTACGTTGACTGTTTCTTGAGGGGAGACCGGGTATAGCGTCGAGAGTACGAGCACGTGGGGATACAGCTCAATCATGTGGGTTGGATAGTAAGTCACCCAAATGGCGCCGAAGTCCGGCGCTTGACCCTCTCGAAACGCCATCAATTTGTCGTGCCAAACTTTATAGGCCGGTAGCGACGTAGGTTCCCTCAAGCAGTGCCCGATACCCCAACGTGATGCCATCCCAGCCCGAGGGCTCGCC
>JAWOGG010000147.1:0-7350 GCA_046497085.1 Orrella sp. | reverse complement strand
GAGGTGGAGATTCCGGCTGCATCTTGACCCCGATGTTGCAGCAGCAACAAGCTGTCATAGATCAATTGATTGACCAAACCACGCCCTACAACACCCACAATTCCACACATAATTAATCCTGAAAAAAGGACTCGTCGTTTTAAATTACCAAAGCAAAAAACCGTCGCGAAGGCTAGGCATACTCAATATGGCAGCCACTGATCGATGGGTGCTGGTACTTTGTGTTTGATTTGCTGGATTACGCTCACCACTTGTTCCGAGAACATCGCATTCTTCCACCAAACTTCCTGAACCAATGGGGTGTAGCCAGCAATGATAACGAGTACCAGCAACAACAAAACACCCCGAACCAAACCAAATATCGCACCCAAACCACGGTCAGCAGGACTCAAGCCGGTACTTTTGATCATTGCCGCAAGCGCCATGTTCAATAGACCAACGACCAACAAAGTCATCACAAATAGCGTTGCGTAAGCAATCCCGAGCTTTAAATAATCGTGCTTGACCCAGCCAAGTATTTCCCAAGCTGAAACGTTAGGCCCCCACCATATGGCAGCTAAAAACGCCAAACCAAAGGCCACTAAAGACAGTAGTTCCTTGATCAAACCCCGCCAAATACCAAGAACCATTGAGGTCCCCAAGATACCGAGCAAAATAAAATCAAAAGCGGTCACTGCGTTGCTATGAAGCCGTTGCTATAACCGAGCGTACGCAATCGAGTCTGAGCGGCTTGCGCAGCTTCGCGCGAACCGAATGGTCCAACGCGCAGTCGATACATCGTCTTGCCGTCGATCACACTGGATTCGACAAATGCATTGGAGACGCCCTCACCCTTCAGTTTTTCTTGCCGAGCTTTGGCGTCTGACTCGCCACTGTAGGATGCGATCTGCACAATGAATCGGCTGTTGGCGGATTCGGCCGATTCGGCTGTTTTGGGCGCATTAGCCGTCGCTGTCTCAGGAGACTTGCCTTCAAGCAAGGCTAATGCGCGACTGCCATCGTCAGTGCGTTCAGGCTCAGCAGTTGGTTTATTCGATGATTCTGTCGCCGGTTTGGCATTTGAATTGTTCGAAGGTTTATCAGCGGCGGGCTCTTTTTTCGCTTGAGCTTGACCTTGTTGAGCTTGAGTGGCTGTTGAGTCTGTCGATTCTGATGCAGCTTTGGCTGGCGCTACCGATTGGTCGGGTGCCAGTGACTGTCCTTCAGAGCCCACTGGGTCTATTGGGCTCATGCCGTTCACCGCATCACTGGAGACTGCGCCATCCGAGATGGCTTGGGGTGACGATGCCACAACAGGATCGTATGGGGAATTCTTGCTTGGAATCGTGATGTCTATGCCACTAGGAACCGGCTTGGGTTCACCATCAAGAAGCATTGGCAGAACCACGACAACGGCCAAAACCAATGCAACCGCCCCAGTTAGACGACGCCTAGCCTTAACCTTTAGTGTGGCCGCTTGAGCTTCACTTGAAACAGAGGGCCGCGGCCTTGAGCTGTGCCGACGTGATGATCCCGCTTCTTTTCTGGAAAACAGACCCATGACCTAACCTTGTGGATGAGAGGGTATGGCTAAGATAGCTTAGCGACGGTTGACTTTGGCCAAAGCACCAGCCACAGTCAGGAAAGACCCAAACACTACGATTCTATCATCCGGTTTGGCCAACTGATAGGCTGCCTCAAAGGCTGCTTCTGGTGTTTCAAAGGCATCAGCCATGGGCGCAGGGTCGATGTCAATCTTAGTGGTCGCCAAAACGCCCTCCACCCGAGCTTTCAAGTCTTCCCCTGACAGGGCGCGAGAGCTAGGTAAGGAACTACAAAACCAACGATCAAAGCGCGGTGCAAGATTTTCTATCACCTCGTCGACAGCCTTATCCCCCATCATGCCAAACACCGCATAGGTAAAAGGATGAAAACCCATGTTGCCTAGATTCTTTTCTAGAACGGCCGCTGCATGCGGGTTGTGCGCCACATCCAAAATGACAATAGGCTGACCCGGGAGAATTTGAAAACGACCCGGCAAGGCGGCTTGCAAAAGTCCTTGGCGTACCGCTTGTTGCGTAACGGGAAGCAATGGGCGCGTGCTTTCGATGGCAGCCAAGGCGCCGGCGGCGTTTAATAACTGATTGGCGCCTCGCAAAGCGGGGTAAGCCAGCGCATTGCGCCGACCGTTTCGCCCCGCAAATCCCCATTGCTGGCGGTCGCCGGAGTAATTAAAGTCGCGACCAAACAGCCAAATGTCGGCACCAATCTCAGCCGCGTACTCGGTAACTGAACTTGGTGGCGCAGGGTCAGCACAAATCGCAGGCTTACCCGATCGAAAGATGTGCGCCTTCTCCCAACCAATTTTTTCACGGGTATCACCTAGCCACTCGGTGTGGTCCAAGTCAATACTGGTGACGACTGCACAATCGGCATCCACTAAATTGACGGCATCGAGTCGACCACCTAGCCCCACTTCTAGCACCCAAGCGTCAAGTGCTTGTTTGGCAAATAGTGACAAGATGGCCAATGTGGTGAATTCAAAATAAGTTAAGGAGACGTTACCCCTGGCTTTCTCGACCTCGACAAAGGACTCAATCAGCTCAGCATCCGTTGCCGGTTCACCGTCAACATGAGCCCGTTCGTTGAAGTCAATCAAATGCGGTGAGGTGTACATGCCCACTCGGTAGCCAGATGCCGACAGCATAGCCTCTAGCATGGCACAAGTAGAGCCTTTACCATTCGTGCCCGCTACCACGTACTTAACGGCCTTTGATTCAATCTTTAGCTTATCGGCAACCGCCCTTACCCTCTCTAAGCCCAATTCAATCGTCTTGGGATGCAGTTGCTCTAGGTAGGCTAACCACTGCGCAAGTGACGCCTCACCGGAGGGTGCTGCATTAGTTTTGGATAGTGGCGTTTGATCTTGATCAGGCATAAGTGAGGCAATAAAACACTGCAAAATAAAAGAGTTCACAGTGTAGCTGTTTGACTGCCAGATTGTGGGTAGACACGCCATGTGTGACAATCATGAGCGACTTTAGAACTGATTTGTGATAGCTCTGTACCAAAGCTTGCTGCTAGATCAGTGATTCGATCATTGCCCCCTCCTGCTCGCCACAAAATGAATCTATGAATAACACCCGCTTACCGCTAGATGCTCGTGCCGTCTCGGTGATGCTACTGCTGTGCGTCTTGTGGGGTGGTCAGCAATCGGTAATCAAGCTAGTGGCCGATGATATCGCTCCGACCCTGCAGATATCCTTGAGGTCAGGGATTGGTATGGTTTTGATTGCACTTTTTATGTGGCGCCAAGGTGTTTCGTTCGCTTTGCACCGAGGACCTTGGCGTGCCGGACTGCTGGCCGGCGGTTTGTTTGCCGCTGAATTCCTTTTTATCGGCGAAGGATTACGCTACACCACCGCATCTCATATGGCTGTTTTTTTATTCACCTCACCGATTTTCACGGCCCTTGGGTTACATTTTCTAGTACCTAGTGAACGCCTGTCGCGTCTGCAGTGGTGGGGAATTTTGATGTGCTTCACGGGTATCGCCATCGCTTTTTTTGGCGGTTTCGCACAGCCCAAGATAGATGCTGATGTGCTGTACGGTGATTTTTTAGGTTTGATTGCCGGCTTGTTATGGGGGCTGACGACTGTGGTACTACGCTATACCAAACTTAATCAGATTCCTGCGGCTCAAACGACACTGTATCAGCTGTTCATGGCTTTTTTCTGCCTACTCATTGTGAGCGCGCTCACCGATCAACTAACGGTTAATTGGACACCCGAAGTCATAATGGCGGTCAGTGCACAAGGCATCGTGATTTCTTTTTTTACATTGCTGGTTTGGTTTTGGTTGTTGACCCATTACCTCGCTTCACGACTGGCCTCTTTTACTTTTTTAAGTCCTATCTTTGGCGTCACGTTTGGGGTTCTGTTACTAGGAGACCCCTTAGACGATACCTTTCTGGCGGGTGCTTCGCTAGTCATTGCAGGTATTTCTGTGGTCAATTACAGGCGCGCTCAATCAAAGCCTAAGGAAAAGGTTTAAAGCCATGTGCTTGGCCATCATCGCCTCACGTGTATTGTCTGATTGGCCATTGATTGTGGTTGCCAATCGTGACGAGTTTCACCAACGCCCAACAGCTCCTATGGGCCCGTGGAGCGAAACACCTTCGATTTTGGCAGGCCGTGATTTACAGGCTGGTGGCACTTGGCTTGGTGTCACAACAAGTGGTCGATTTGCACTGTTGACCAACTACCGCGATCCTAAGCAATTAAAAAAAGAGGCGCCTTCACGTGGCGAATTGGTTGCACAGTTTTTGAAATCAAGTACAACCGCGGCAGATTACTTAGAGCAAGCTTCACCAGAGGCACAACTGTATAACGGGTTTAACTTGGTCGTTGACGATGGACAAATCGATCAATCCATTTACTGCGCAAGCAATCAAAGCGAGAGATTTGTAACCGCCATAACGCCTGGGGTACATGGTTTATCCAACGCCCTGTTAGATACTCCTTGGCCCAAAACGCAAAAAACCACCAACGAGATGGCGGCGTTGTTAACATCAAGTGAAACACCGGATGCTGAAAAATTAATCCGAGTCTTATTAGATCAAACGTCAGTACCAGATGATGACTTACCACAAACGGGCCTCACCCTGGAACGTGAACGCTTGTTAGCCACACCGTTTATCGTCAGTCCAACATACGGCACTCGATGCACCACACTATTGATGCGTCATCGCGATGGGCGCCAATGGGTACGCGAGGACACTTACAATGCGGCCGGTGACCGAACTGCCTCAGTCAGTTGGCACTGTCACCTTGGCCAAGACTGGCGACGGTTAATGGACTGAGTTGCCTGAGTAGGTAGCGCAATGACGTGATCTTGTGCAATGGCATACAGGATTTCACCGTCAAGGCGCTCATGCTCATACCCACCGGTAAACGCACCAAACGCGGGTACAAGACAATACTGTGTCCCCACCACAAAGCACACCAGACGCAATCGATCGTGCCCCTTGCCCCGGATGGTAACCACCGGGTGTGTGTGTCCTGCGAACACGAACGGTTGATTTTCAGGGGGTCTGTCCAACCGTTGTTCGTGTCGGCAGTCAAAGCCATCAACACTAAAAGGCTCATTGACCACTGCGATATTTAGATCAATCGGAGGGTCACCGGCTTTGTCATCATGGTTGCCACGGACTAAGGTCACGATTAAGTCACTGTGCTGTTCACGCCAAGCGGCAATAGCTGCCAATGTTTGAGGCGCTTTGTGCACATGCGCGGAGTGTAAAAAATCGCCAAGTATGACTAGGTGTTTAACTGGTCGGATTGTGAGTGCTTCGCTTAGTCGAGTTAACGTTTCAGTGGTGGTGCCTTGCGGAACAGGTTGACCCAATCGTCGATACGCTGCGGCTTTGCCCAAATGAAGGTCTGCCACCAACAGTGTTTGTGAATGCACCAAGTAAACAGCCCGTTGCGGCAAAAGCTCAACCGCTTGCTCTGAGATAGTGAGTTTCGCGGACTGCGCCACAGTTTGTTCAGTCGAACTCATTGGGCTGCTCGCTCTAACTCTTGCACCATACGTGCCACGCGATCAGATAATTTTTCTGAAGACAGCCGCTCGCGTAAGCGTTGAACCATTAACGGAAAGGCAAAAGGTGTTGGTCTCTCAATCGCTTGAATAGACAACGGGACTTGATTCAAACGGTGCAGGGTTGATGTCAACTTATCAAGATCGAATTCGTGCTGCATGACCTCTTGACGAGATTGTTGGAGCAATTGGTTTTGTGGGTCGTACTTTTGAAAAACGTCAAAAAATAAGCCTGATGAAGCTTGTACTTGTTTGGATGTCTTCTTGGCACCCGGATAGCCCTGAAACACCAAACCAGCAATACGGGCGATTTCACGAAACCGTCGCTGCGCTAACTCACCCGCATTTAAGCCTTGGGCCAAATCTTCGGCCAAATGATCGGATGTAAGTAATGACGGCGTGATCTCTGCAAACACGTCTAGCGATTGCGGACACAGCATTTCAAAGCCATAGTCGTTAACCGATAAAGAAAACGTTAATGGATTTCGTTGAGCTAAGCGCCATGCTAAAAGGCTGGATAAACCAAGATGTACCGTGCGGCCTGCAAACGGATAAAAAAACAAATGAGTGCCTTCGCGTGAAGACAACCATTCAACCAGCAAATGTTTGGATCCCGGTAATGCAGACCATTGCTGTTGCAATGCCAACAACGGTTTGATGGCATGCCAAGTTGCAGGGCCATCGCCGATTGTGCGACGACGAGACTTACTCGGTGGCAATGGATTGTCGGGTTTTGCGCTGTACTGATCTAAGCGAGCCAGCATGGCGTCGGCCAAGGCCGAAGATAACGGCATATTGCCTCCCACCCAGCGCGGTACGGCTGCGCGTTGTCCTTTGGCGCGTCGCACATAGGCAGTCATTTCATTGATACGAACCAACTCAAGCAACCGACCCGCAAACAAAAAACAGTCACCCTTCTTGAGTCGAGCCACAAAGCTTTCCTCAACCTGTCCAATACGGGCGCCAGCCCCGCGTGAAGACCAATAGCGAACCTGCATCATAGCGTCACTAACAATGGTGCCGATGCTCATGCGATGTCGTCGCACTTGGGTCGGATTTGTGGCGCGCCAAACCCCTTCTTCGTCTGGCGCCACTCGTTCATAATCAGGGTACGCTGCAAGCGCCTTGCCACCGTTACGCACGAAAGCAAGCGCCCACTGCCAAGCCTGACTCGACAAATCACGGTACGCAAAGGTGCTGCGTACCTCTGCCAATAACTCATCTGGCTTAAAGCCACCACCAATGGCAATGGTGACCAAATGTTGTATCAAAACATCTAGGGGCGCTTTAGGGCTATGGCGCGATTCGAGTTGACGGACCTTGACGGCATCTTGCGCTGCAACCGCCTCCAAAATCTCCAGACTATGAGTGGGCACGAGGGTGACCCGTGAGATGCGTCCTGGCGCATGGCCTGAGCGCCCTGCTCTTTGTAATAAGCGTGCTACCCCTTTGGCCGAACCAATCTGCAGCACCCTTTCAACAGGCAAAAAATCAACGCCCAAGTCTAGGCTTGAGGTGCAGACCACAGCTTTTAACAAACCCTGTTTAAGACCTTGCTCAACCCAACGGCGCACCCCTGGATCCAATGACCCATGATGCAAAGCAATGTCACCCGCAAGGCTGGGTTCGGCTTCGAGTAGCGCTTGATACCAGCGCTCGGCTTGCGATCGGGTGTTGACAAACACCAGGGTGTTTGTCGAACAAAGCAACTCCTCGGCCACGGGTTTGACCAGTGACAGTCCCAAGTGACCAGCCCAAGCAAAGCGCTCC
>JAWOGG010000052.1:0-10770 GCA_046497085.1 Orrella sp. | reverse complement strand
CGTCGGCACGCGCCCTCGATCAAGTCGTGGTCAACATCGCCGACGGCTTTATCGTGCGGCAGTACGTGGCGAACGCCCTGACCTACGACCAGGGTGCACCAAACACGTTCGAGCAGGCACAAACGCTCTTGTCTGATTCGGTTAATGCCTGCAAAAAGATAAAAGGTAGCACCCAAAAGCGGTGAAAAAATGACCACTGCTACCCAACCAATCGCCGCTTTGACATCCTGCTTAGTCATCGCAATGTGAACAGTGGCCAAGACACTAGCCACAATTGACACCACCAACACCACATGTGGCCAATAGATTTGCAGCGTTTCATTCCATTGCTGCCAATTCATCTAGATACCGTCCTTTCAATCATGTTAGAATCGCCCTTCTTTGGTGGCTGTAGCTCAGTTGGTAGAGTCCCGGATTGTGATTCCGGTTGTCGCGGGTTCGAGCCCCGTCAGCCACCCCAAATACCTCTAAGTTTCCTCAAAGCACCCTCTAAAACACCCCCCCACTCACGTTGCGACCGCAACGCATGCTTTCCGCTGATTCCTATACTTTAGGGTCGTTGTGTTATTGAGCCGAAAGACTATGCCACCGCTTCACACCCAACCTTTTTGACTCAAAGTCGTTTTAAAAGCGTGTTTGAACGCGGCTAGGGGATAAATTGACTTAGGGTGTCACTAGAGCCCATTTTTCTGTCGCCATGCCTCAAAATCGCGCTGTGTTTCTGGGTTAGTGGGCGGATACAAACCCAAAATCGACTGACCTTTCTTGACAGAGTCCATCACAAAGTCTTCAAAGATGGTCATTTCAGTGGCTTCTACAGCCACCTCATCAGCGATTTCGCTAGGGATCACCATCACACCGTCGTTGTCTCCAACGATGACATCCCCAGGAAAGACCGGCACATCGCCACAGCCAATGGGTACATTGATATCAATCGCCTCGTGCAAAGTCAGATTAGTCGGCGCTGATGGTCTTTGGTGATAGGCAGGGATGCCAATGCGAGAGATCTCATCCGAATCACGAAAGCCGCCATCGGTGACAACGCCCGCAACCTCACGTTGCCTTAATCGGCTCACCAAAATACCACCGGCTGAAGCTGCTCTGGCGTCTTTACGACTATCCATCACCAAAACCGCACCCGCCGGACACTGCTCAACAGCTTGCCGTTGCGGGTGATTGCGATCGCGAAACACCTCAATACCATTGCGATCCTCCCGAGCGGGCATATAGCGCAATGTAAAGGCAGGTCCCACCATGTTCGCCCCGTCTTTCGATAATTTGACGACGCCCTGCATAAATTGATTTCGTAAGCCTCTCTTAAACAACAAAGTAGCCAAGGTGGCCGTACTGATATGCATCAGACGCTTCTTCGTTTCCGGGTTTATCCCGCTTGTTTCACCTTTCATCATGCTTGGCACCTTTAAAAGATATCGGGTTCATCGACCGGGCGACCAAAGTCTGTCTTTAGAAAATCAAAATCACAGCCCTCATTGGCCTGTTCAATGTGTTGTGAGAACACCCAACCATAGCCACGCTCGTACCTAGGTTTAGGCGCTACCCAAGCGGCCTGTCTGGCAGCTAGCTCTTCATCCGATATCTCAATACGAATGGCGCGGTTAGGCACATCAACGGTGATCAAATCTCCGTTCTTTACCAAGGCAAGCGGACCACCAATATAGGATTCGGGTGCGATGTGTAACACGCAGGCTCCATAACTAGTGCCACTCATGCGCGAGTCAGACAGGCGCAACATATCCCGAACGCCCTGTTTGAGTAGCTTTTTGGGCATCGGGAGCATCCCCCATTCGGGCATTCCGGGACCTCCTAAAGGGCCGGCATTGCGTAAAATCAAAACGTGCTCTGGAGTCACATCCAAATCGTCTCTATCAATCACCGCTTTCATGGACGGATAGTCATCAAACACCAGTGCTGGACCGGTGTGTTGGTGAAGATGGGGCGGACAGGCGCTAGGCTTAATAACGCAGCCAGCCGGCGCTAAATTACCCCGCAAAACCGCCAATGCGCCTTCCGCATATATAGGATTATCTAGGGGCCGAATCACGTCATCGTTATAGACTTCAGCGCCTTTGATCTTGTCACCAAGCGTTTGTCCAGTGACAGTTAAGGCATCCAAATGGAGGTGACTTTCAAGGCGCGACATCAAAGCGGGTAATCCACCGGCGTAATAAAAGTCTTCCATCAGATAGGTGTCACCGCTTGGTCGCACGTTAGCGATCACTGGGATGACTCGGCTATATCGATCAAAATCGTCCAGACCTATGTCGCAACCTGCGCGCTTGGCCTGGGCAATCAAATGGATGATCGCGTTGGTTGAACAACCCATTGCCATGGCCACCATAATGGCGTTTTCAAACGCGTCATGAGTCAAAATTTTTGATGGGACCAGGTCATCCCAAACCATACCGACAATTCGTCGGCCACTTTCAGCGGCCATGCGAACGTGACCGGCATCAGGGGCTGGGATAGACGAGGCACCCGGTAAAGTCATCCCTAGTGTTTCGGCAATCGCTGTCATGGTCGATGCCGTACCCATGGTCATACAAGTGCCATGACTTCGCGCAATACCGCCTTCAATTTCAACCCAGTCTTTGTCGTTAATCAGACCCGCGCGTCTATCGTCCCAGTATTTCCATGTATCTGAGCCCGAACCCAGAATCTTGCCATGCCAATTACCCCGCAACATCGGCCCTGCTGGCAAATAGATCGCTGGTAAGCCGGCACTGGTTGCACCGAGCAACAGACCTGGCGTGGTTTTATCGCACCCACCCATCAAAACCGCGCCATCGATAGGATGACAGCGCAGCAGTTCCTCGGTGTCCATGGCCAACATGTTGCGATAAAGCATGGTGGTAGGTTTGACGTATTGCTCGGCTAGCGACAATGCAGGCAACTCAATGGGCATACCCCCCGCTTGCAAGACGCCCCGCTTAACATCCTCTACCCGTTGCTTGAAGTGGGTGTGACAAGGGTTGATGTCAGACCAGGTGTTTACAATGCCAATAACCGGCTTGTCTTTCCAATCCTCTGGGGAATAGCCCATTTGCATCGCCCGCGAGCGATGCCCAAAAGAACGCAAATCGTCAGGCGCAAACCATCGGGCACTGCGTAATGTTTGCGGTGTTTTTTTTCTTTGTTCGGTCACTTTGTCGTCTCCTTGCACCACTTATCACGGAAACCCTTATCAACGGGTTTTTTCCAAAATGTCACGCCATCGCGTTTGGTAAAGAACGCCTTATCATTACTCAAGAAATCCCATCTGTCACGTTCATTGGGGTAAGCGGCGAACCAATAAGTCCTATCGGGCCCTGCGCAAAGACGAGCTAATAAGTCGGTTCTATTAATCAGGATCTCTTTTGCAAGCGCCGGTTTAAAGCGACCGGCCTCAGCCAATTCATGACGCCAAGTATCACCTTCTGGTAAAGATGCCCACTCAAACACCACCCAAGTGTGCTTGGGGTTTTGTGTATAAAACGCCAAATCAAACGGGTAAACGTCCAACATCACAAACTGATCATCAGCGGTCAGTTGTGATCGCATATGGTCGATAGCAGCCTCTGAGCTGCGGTGATTTGCAAACAAGAAAATGACCAAAGCCAGCAAGCAAGAGGCCACGGCAATCATCGCGGTGTAAGCGGTCAGTCGCAGGTCTCTGCTTAACTGACCCTCGGACACTCCTAGCCTTCGCCAACTACCGACCACGGCCTCGGCGACCAATACAGCAAGCGCCGGTAGCACCGGGACGGTATAGCCGATCAACTTAGACGCGGGTATCGAAAAAAAGACCAAAATCACGGCCATCCAGATACCCATCAGCCAGAACCAGCTGGCGTCGCGTGCCACTTCTCCACGCTGCCAAATGTATCGAAGTAACCAAGCACTCCAAGGCAGGCTCATGCCAAAAACCACCGGCAAGAAAAACCAAAACGGCTGTTGTTGATTGAAACCGTCGCTTAAGTAGCGTTCAAAATGCTGATAAACAAAGAAATAATGCAGAAAACCTGGCCAGGCTATTTCCATGGCGATAAACCACGGCAATCCCACCACCGCAAAACCAATCCAGACCCAAGGCGCCAGTAAGACGCCAAACCCTTGCCAACGACGCGTTGCCAACAACCAGAAAAAAAGCACGCCTGCCGGTAAAGCGATCCCAATCAATCCTTTTGATAGAACAGCAAGCGCGGCTAATACCCCCATTGCAACCGCAAAGACGCGGTGTAGCGGTTGACCCGAATGCGCACGCGAGACAGCTTCAGCACCCGCCAAGATCGTGAGGGTAATTAGGGCCGCCACGAGCATATCTAAATTGGCATACTGCGAGGCACCGAAGTAGTAGGGCATCGTGACCAAAGCCAATAGTGTGACGGTAGCCACCTTCACGCCGCGGTGGCGGCGCACAAAGAGATAAAGCGCCATCGCAGCAAACCAGGACACTAATACAGAAGGCAAGCGCGCCGCCCATTCCTGCGCCCCAAAAAACAGGAATGACACCTCATTAAGCCAGTAAAAAAGCGGCGGCTTATGAAAATAAGGCAAGCCATTGAGTAACGGCGTAAAGTCACCATGAAATCGCACCATGTCCCAGGCCACACCAACATAGCGACCTTCATCGGGAATATGTAGCGAGCGTGGCCATGACAACCAACCTAACCACAATAAGGTCGCCGGCATTAGCCACCAGACCGCGCCTGGCTTCATGGCCAATTGCCAAAGCGCGCAAAGTCGACTCATGACACCAGCCATGATCGTTTGATGAGCAACAACTAACTTTGACGTACCTGTGCTGGACGCACCGCTCTCGGTCTTCTCAGGTTCACTCACTGCTTTGCGCATTCCCAGGTGTTTTAAAACGAAAGAACGATGACTTAACCAAACAGCTCACGGTATCGGTTCTGAAACGTCGTCCACTGCTCAGGATTAATCAAGCGTTGCGGACGATCACCTTTGAGCACCTGCAATAATTGTTCAGCACCCATGCGCGCGGCATTGCGACGGGCTTCGTGTGTCACACCGGCCGTGTGATAACTGGCAACAACGTTTGACATCGTTAACAAGGGGTTATCGGCAGCAGGCGGCTCAACTGTCCAAACGTCCAAGCCAGCGCCAGACAAGTGGCCGCTGTCTAGGGCACCGGCTAGGGCCGTCTCATCGTGGATACCACCACGTGCAGTCGACACAAAAACCGATCCTTTTCGCATGGCCGCAAACAATGACTCATCAAATAGATTCAGTGTTTCTGATGTCCGCGGGCAATGGACTGACACGACATCACTTTGCGCTACCAATGTTTCTAGACTGACCGATTCGACACCGCGCTGCTTGAGCGCCTCCGCACTCAAGTAAGGGTCGTGTCCGAGCACTCGCATACCGAAGGCTTTGGCCAACGTCGCCACGCGGCTACCGATGTTGCCAACACCGACCAAGCCGATGGTGAGTCCTTTGATTTCATTGCCCATCAAGTCTTCGCGACTGGTGTAAGCAGCTGCGCGCATCACACGGTCTGATTCCGTGATTCGGTGACGGACGGACAACAGCAAACCCATCGCGTGTTCAGCGACCGAATCAGCATTACAACCACTCTGATTGACGACCAACACGCCGTGGCGATTACAGGCTTGCACATCCACAGGATCAAAACCTGCGCCCGAGCTTGAGACACATAACAGCTCAGGGGTGCGCTCAAGAAAGGCCTCATCGACCTGCCACTGGCTGGGCACTTCATCGCGAGCCGCGCAGATGTGATAAGCATGCGCCTTGGACATAGCCGCCCAATTTTGCTCATCGGTGGCCGCAAAATCGCAAACGGTCATTTGCACGCTTGGATCGGTTGCGACGATTTCGTCAAACACCGGGTTAAGCCAAAAATCGAATCTGACCAGTTGTTTGCTTAAAGTCTCTTTGGTGTTTGTTGTGTCTTTAGTCAATGCCCTTCTCCCCATTGGTTAATCTGCTTTCGATCATACCGTTGAAGACTTCACCAAGTGAGTCATTGCTTGACCGGCCGCTGCCAGACCCATTGCCGCTGTCACCGTGACCAATGAGCCATAGCCTGCACAAGCCAATGGCGAACCAGCCGCTACATTTTGGGCTAACGTTTCGGGGCTTTCAGGACGTAATGTTGGTTCAGAAAACCAAAGCACTGAGACGCCTAGCTTAGGGCTTCGCTTGGCTTTGGCAGGCGCAAATCCATGTCGTTTGCGCAAAGTCGTGCGTAACCTTGCCAATAAGGCATCATTGGTCGTGTCGCGTAAGTCGCCCGCCTGAAGCGTGAGCGCATTCGTTTTGCCACCGGCGGCACCACAAATGATCAAGGGCTGTTGACGCTCACGGCAACACAAAACCATGGCGACTTTAGCCGACAATTGATCGGTGCAATCAAGCACCACATCAGCACTCTCAGGAATAACCTCAAAAACGTTGTCTGGGGAGACGAACGCATCATGATCGATCACTTCACAAGTCGGGTTGATGGCTAAGATACGTTCCCGCATCGCCAGTACTTTGGCCTGACCTAGCGTGCTGTCCAAGGCATGAATTTGGCGATTGATGTTGGATTCAGCGACATGATCTAAGTCGATCAAAGTCAAGCGTCCCACACCCGACCTAGCCAACGCCTCGACTGCCCAAGACCCCACCCCACCGATACCCGCAATGGCCACATGACAGCTTGCAAGGTGGCTTGAAACCGGGCGACCAAACGCGCGGTCGACCGAACCAAACCGTCTTTCACGGTCTATCGGGACATCGCTTGCATTCGTATTTAAGGGGATATCGTTTTGAGCCATTACATTTGGGAGGTTTTCGTTGGAATTTTCGTTGAAATTTCTAGTCAAATTTGCTTTTAAAGTTTGGGGGGGTGGGTTTTGGGGTTTTGGGGTTTGGATTTTAAGTTTTGGGTTTTTAATTAATTTTTTTATGTTCGATTCCTTAACCAACAGTATTTTTACATGGTTCCAAGGGTTGCTAGACCTCGAACGGCTCTTTTCAGAGACTTTTTATTTTGAAACCAAAATGAGAACTGACACCCCTAAAGACATCAGTTCTCTCTTTAAATCTGCCCTAAAACCGCTTACTTATCTGACTAATCGTGAGTATTTGTGGTTGATTTGGTATCTTTAAGTCATTGATGGGGCCTTTTAGTTGCTCAGTTGATGCGATAAGCCACTATCAATTGCCAAATTCCTAGCCGTTTTGCAATTATCTTTTGATTAAAGTTGAGCCATGTCTGTTCTACAACCCTTACCTCACCAGATTAAGTACCTCAGTGACTTCGAACGAAACGCCTCAATGGCTGCCGCCCTGGCTCATTGGCAAGGTGACACTGATTTGTGGGTTTACGGCTACGGCTCCCTGATTTGGAATCCAGAGTTTGATCACGCCGAACAACGGCTAGGTATCTTAAGAGGACATCACCGATCCCTTTGCCTATGGTCACGAGTTAACCGTGGCACACCAGAGGTTCCTGGCTTGGTTTTCGGGCTAGACCGTGGCGGCTCCTGCAGGGGCATGGCTTTCAGGATTGCGGCCAAAGTCGTGCCGACAGCATTTAAGGCTTTGTGGGTGCGTGAAATGTCCACTGGCGCCTACCATCCGCGCTGGATCCGTTGCGACACTGAAAAAGGTCCTGTCAGTGCCTTGGCTTTCGTCATTGACCGTTCCAATAGCGGGTATGTCAAAGGGTTAGCCGAAAACGATACGGTAGATATAGTCAGAAGAGCACACGGGCGCTATGGGCCCTGTGTGGATTATGTGGTGCAGACCCATGACGCCCTCTGCAAGGCCGGCATTCGTGACGGGCGTTTGGCTCAGCTCACTGAAAGACTGAGGGAAAGACTGCGCTAGTGGTTGCCGAAAGACCTGACCTTGGCAGGCTTTACACTACTACCTTAAGCATCATTATTTATTAAAAGAGAGTTTGATCATGTCAGTGGCCCATATTAGACAGAGCTACGAAAAAGGCGAACTCACCGAGTCAGCCGCCAAATCGTCTCCATTCGAGCAGTTTCAGCTTTGGCTGCAAGAGGCTATCGATCTGCCAGTCGCTGAACCCACAGCCATGACTTTGGCAACAGCCAACGCCGATGGCAAACCATCGGCGCGCATTGTGCTCCTGAAAGGTCTTGATAGCCAAGGCTTTGTCTTCTATACCAACTACGAGTCACGTAAAGGACAAGAGCTTGCCCAACGATCAGCAGCTAGCTTGTTGTTTTTCTGGCAACCACTTGAGCGTCAGGTCCGCATCGAAGGCGTGATAGAGAAGGTTTCTGCAGCAGAGTCTGACGAGTATTACCAGAGCCGTCCGCTAGGGTCACGATTGGGTGCCTGGGCCTCCGCACAGAGCCAGCCGGTAAGCCTAGATAACCTGAAAGCAAAAGTCGATGAATACACACAGGCCTACGGCGAGGCCCCTCCTAGACCGCCGCATTGGGGTGGCTATCGTTTGATTCCTGAATATTTTGAGTTTTGGCAAGGCCGGCCTTCCCGTCTTCACGATCGTTTGGTCTACAAGCCCTTAACGTCGGACCAATGGACCATCGAGCGCATTGCCCCATGACCAATCAATCACAGCCAACTGCTCTAAAAAGGTCTTCAGGTGCCACCGAACCAAGCTTTGATTCGCGTTCATTTCGCCACACGCTAGGTCGCTTTCCTACCGGCGTCACTGTGGTCTTGGCCCAAGTGCCAGGTGAGTCGCCCGTCGGCTTAACGGTAAGCTCATTTAACTCGGTCTCGCTAGAGCCTCCCCTAGTGGTTTGGAGCCTTTCAACAAATTCGTCCTCCATGCGAGCGTTTGAACATTGCGATCGCTACACCATCATGGTTTTAGCGGCTCATCAAGCCGATCTGGCCCAACGGTTCGCCAGTGGTTCCCCAGACCATCGATTTGATGGTCTGGCATTGGATAAATGCCCTAACGGCGCCCCTAAATTAGCCACCCCCTGCGCAGCCTGGTTCGAATGCCATAACCGGCATCGCTACCAAGAGGGTGATCACGTCGTACTCATTGGCGAGGTGGAGAACTGCGAACACTCCCCTCTGATGCCTCTTATTTACCATGCGGGCGGATTTGACTTAACACCGACTGTTGATACGGTCGACTCAAGTGACTGGTAAAGACAAATGGATATTGAATGCGTGGTGGTGGGTGCCGGTGCTGTTGGACTAGCGGTTGCCAGAGAGCTGTCTTTGGCTGGTGTCGAGGTATTGGTTGTGGAGCAAGCCGATGCGATCGGTACAGGAACAAGCTCGCGTAACTCTGAAGTCATTCATGCAGGGATTTACTATCCCGCCGGTAGCCTTAAAGCGCAACTTTGTGTTCAAGGCAAGCACCTGCTCTATGAGTATTGTCAAGCGCGTGGGGTGGCTCACTCGCGGCTTGGTAAATTGATCGTCGCAACTTCCGAGCAAGAGAAATCCACCTTATCTTCAATCATCGATAAAGCCAGTGCCAATGGGGTTAATGATCTACAGTGGCTGGATCAGCAAGAGGCACAGGCACTTGAGCCCGCGCTACGTTGCACAGCTGCCCTCCTATCACCATCAACTGGCATTGTGGATAGTCATGGCCTTATGTTGGCCTATCAAGGTGACGCTGAACGAGCCGGTGCGCAATGCGTATTCCAGAGCCCCTTGATAAAGGCACGGGTTATTGAGTCTGGCGGATTCGAAGCCTCTTTCGGTGGCAAAGAACCGATGACGCTGAGCTGCAAAATGCTAGTAAATACCGCAGGTCTAACAGCGCCAGCTTTAGCGGGCAAATTCGAAGGCTTAGATCCTGCCTACATTCCGAAATCGTATCTGTGCAAAGGCAGCTACTTCAGCCTACAAGGTAAAGCCCCTTTTACGCACTTGATTTATCCTGTGCCCCAACAAGCTGGCCTAGGTGTTCACTTGACCCTTGATCTAGGTGGTCAAGCAAAGTTCGGTCCAGATACCCAGTGGGTCGACAGCGAGGACTACGATCTTGATGCCAGTCGCGGTGATGATTTTTATGAGGCGGTACGTCGTTACTGGCCAGACTTGAAAGACGGTGCCTTACATCCAAGCTACACCGGTATTCGACCCAAGATTTCAGGGCCTAGCGAGCCCTCAGCAGATTTCATGATTTCAGACCAAAGTCATCACGGCAAAGCTGGATTAGTGAACCTATTTGGCATTGAATCGCCTGGTTTGACTGCTTCGCTCGCCATCGCTCAACGTGTCAAATCATCCCTGATTTAGTCTCGTCACACCATAACTAAAATAACTTAACACAATGAATCAAAACGACTTTATCTTGACCTTAGCCTGCCCTGACCGGCGCGGTATTGTGCACCATGTTTCGGGGTTATTGCTCGCTCAGGATGGCAACATCTTGGATGCTCAGCAATTTGGTGATGAGCAAACAGGACGCTTTTTTTTACGCGTGCACTTTGCTTTGGATAACCCCGCCAACGTAGAGGCACTCAAAGTGGCATTTCAAGCAAGCGAGGCCAAATTCGATATGCAATGGCAAATCCATGGCATGCAGAAAAAATCGCGCTTATTAATCATGGTGAGTAAGCAAGGCCACTGCTTAAATGACCTGTTGTTTAGAGCCAAAAGTGGTCAACTCCCAGCGGAAATTGCTGCCGTGGTGTCCAATCATCGAGAGTTTGAAACACTGGCCCAGTCCTATGGTGTGGCATTTCATTATCTTCCAGTGACGCCTGAAACCAAAGCGGCTCAAGAGCGCAGATTGCTCGATTTGATTGATGCAGAAAACATCGATCT
>JAWOGG010000020.1:0-4284 GCA_046497085.1 Orrella sp. | reverse complement strand
GACGACTGAGTCGAGTCGTCCTGCGGCTTCGACAGCCGAAGCCGAGCCCGCCTACTTGGCGCTGCGCCGTCGCGCGGTGGTGTCGTAAATGGCCAGCATCCACTGGCCTGTACCCCTTGAGACGCATTTGTGCGAGGCGGCCGATGACATCAATCCAGTCCTTGCACGCGCCTTTCAGGCGATGCGACTGACGGCAAACGTCCAAGAACAGTCAAGCGCTGACCCCCAAACGTCAACGCCTGCCCAGTCGACTTTTTACGCTAGCCACGACCAACTGCTAGAGCGCGTGCAACTGCCTGAGTTTCAGACTTTGGTGGGATTTATTGCCAATTCGCTTCAAAAAACCGTCATGAACGCCAATGCCGGTATCTGGCCCGCTGGGCGAATGAAGCTGCAATTGCAAATCGTAGGCTGTTGGTTTCAGATTCAAAACGGCATGATGTTTCATGACATCCACACTCACGGCAACTGCTCTTGGTCCGGTGTGTACTACGTGCAATGCGACCGAGAGGAGCAACGACGCAGCCACCCACAATTGGGGGACATAAATGGCATGACGCGTTTTTATGGGCCCTATAGCCAATGGCAAGGCGGCGCCCACATGGATGCTGGCAATGCTTATCTACAGAAAAACACCTTGGATGTGTCCCCTGAACCCGGTCGACTCGTCGTCTTTCCGTCTTACCTACCTCACAAAGCCATGCCCTACGAAGGTGAAACCGACCGCATTATCGTCTCATTCAATGCGCAGATTCACGCCGCCGGTGGGGATCAACTTTTTAAATATGATGCCACTTAATGAAGCGCCACTTAGAGTGACGCCACAGATACTCACACCCTGCACTCGTTAATCCATTTGACCTCTGACAGGGCATGACTTAGCCACGATAGGCAATAATCTTTTGAGTCTGTGTGCCTAAGCCCTGCCCACCGGCCGTCATCGTATCGCCGGCCTTCAGATATTTAGGCGGCTTCATACCCAAACCAACGCCTGGCGGCGTGCCCGTCACAATTACGTCGCCTGGCATCAAGGTCATGAAACGACTGGTGTAACTCACGATTTGAATCACGTTGAACACCATCTTGTTCGTGTTGCCGGTCTGCATACGTTCGCCATTGACATCAAGCCACAGATCGAGATTGCCAGAATCACTGATTTCGTCTTTGGTCACCAGCCATGGTCCCAATGGACCAAACGTATCGCAACCCTTGCCTTTGTCCCAAGTGCCGCCGCGCTTGAGCTGATAGTCTCGCTCACTGACATCGTTGGCCAAGACAAAGCCTGCCACATGATTCAAAGCATCCTCTTCAGAGACGTAGGAAGCCTTTGAACCAATCACCACGCCAAGTTCGACTTCCCAATCGGTGTGCTCTGAACCTTTAGGCAACATCACCTCATCGTTTGGCCCCTGAATGCAAGAAACCGCCTTAGAAAAAATAATGGGTTCTTGTGGAATCGGTGAGCCTGTCTCGGCCGCATGATCGGAATAATTCAAACCGATCGCTAAGAATTTACTGATGCCTGTTAACGGACAGCCCAGTCTGGGTTCACCAGAGATGACTGGCAACGTCTGAGGGTCAATGGCAGCCAGTTGCGCCAGCGCATCAGGGGCCAGCTGAGCGGGACCCACATCGGGAATGACATGAGCCAGGTCGCGCAAAAGTCCCTCACCATCAATTAACCCTGGACGCTCACTTCCTGCATGACCATATCTAACCAGCTTCATGTGCTCTCCTCATTATTATTAAAAAGTTAAGTCCTAAGGTGCCCATTTCATGGGCCCCCTGACCAGATCAATAACCGATCACCATGCCATCACGACGGGTGTCTGACCCTCCCACGTAAGCCGGTGTGTCGCCATCACTAGGCTCGATACGCGCGATCAGTTGTGCACTACCAAAATCCAAACTGTCAGTCGGTTTGACGGTCGGTTGGTGTCCCATCGCTTTGAGCTGCTCGATAACCTCGGCTGGCCACTGCGCCTCCATGATCAGTTCGGCGTTGTCGTCAATCCGCCAACGTGGATGATCTGAGGCGGCCTGCGGATTCAAACCTTCGACCGCGTGGCGTAAGGTCATTTGCAGGTGGCCTTGTGCTTGCATATTGGCACCCATGACACCAAAGGCCATCACCGGTTTACCGTCGCGTGTCATGAATGCAGGAATGATGGTGTGCATGGGTCGCTTGCCCCCAGCCATGGCATTAGGGTGATTGGCATCAAGCTGAAAGCCCTTGCCGCGGTTGTGCAGTGAGATACCCGTGCCTGGCACCACCACACCAGACCCAAACCCGGTGAAATTAGACTGAATATAAGAAATCATCCGACCTTGGGCATCTGAAGCACACAAATAGATGGTGCCACCCGAGCTCGGCTGACCCGCCTCGTAGCGTCCTGCTTTGTTGGGGTCAATCAAGCTCGCACGCTGCTTTAAATAAGCCGGGCTCAATAAATCAGCCGCAGAAACCTTCATCGACTCCGGCACCGCCACGTGCGCATACAGATCAGCAAAGGCGGCCCGCATCACTTCGATTTCTAAGTGAGCACGTTGCGCCGTGCCTGGCTTGGTCTGCTCATATGGCAAGTAATCAAGCATGCCAAGCGCAATCAAAGCAGCAATACCCTGACCATTGGGAGGGATCTCGTGTACGTGCACGCCTTTAAAGGCCAACGAAATGGGTTCAACCCAACTCGTTTCGTGGGCCTCTAAGTCCGATTCGCATAAAGCAGCGCCGTGCTCACGCGCAAAATCCGCAATACATTTGGCTAGACGACCTTCGTAGAATGAGCGCCCTTTGGTGCGGGCAATCTCGCGTAGCGTGACCGCTTGGTCGGCAAACCGCCAAATCTCACCCGCTGTAGGCGCGCGACCATTAGGCATAAACGCCTCAAAGCCTGGTTGGGGGGCCAGCTCTTGAGCGGATAACTCCCACTGCTTGGCAATCACTGGGCTCACCGGAAATCCGTCGGTGGCATGGCGAATCGCATCCACGAACAGCTCCTCAAACGGCAAGTCGCCAAACTTTTCTGATAAGTCCGCCCAAGCCGCCACCTGGCCTGGCACCGTAACCGTTTCCCAACCCCGAAACGGCATGGCCTTCAAGTGCTTAAAGCGTTCTAGGCTCCATGCGGCTGGCGACCGACCACAGCCGTTCATGCCGTGCAACTGTTTGCCATCCCACAAAATAGCAAACGCATCGCCGCCTATGCCGTTCATGGTGGGTTCAACCACCGTCAAGGTGATGGCAGCGGCAAGCGCCGCGTCAACCGCATTACCGCCCTTGGCAAACGCAGCCGCGCCGGCCTGCGAAGCCAACGGTTGAGATGTGGCAATCAGGTTGCGCGCCATCACGGGTTTACGGTTTACCGAGTCAAATGAGGAAAGATCCATGGTTGAGGTCAAACTTATTAAGTCGCTGAAGGGTTAAGCATATGACAGCGGCGCGCCTTTGACCACTAAGAAAGCAAATCTTGTAGAAAGCAAAACCAGAAAAAAAAACCTGAAAAACAAAAAAAACCACGCCATGGCGGCACGATTGCAGCATTTGACCTCCCTGAGGTAAGCTCAGCAGTCATCGAGCGAGGATTGCATGAGCTTCTTACTAGCACTAGATCAAGGTACCACCAGTTCACGTTCGATTGTGTTTGATGAGCACGGTCAGATCAGAGCCATGGCCCAGCGCCCGCTCACACAACACTACCCCGCGCCAGGGCAAATCGAACACGACCCGATGGAAATCTGGCAGGGCCAACAACTAACCGCTCGTGAGGCAATCTCTCAAGCCAATATCAAACCAGAAAACCTCACCGCCATCGGGATCACCAACCAGCGCGAAACGACTGTGTTGTGGTCACGCGCCACTGGCAGACCTCTAGCCAATGCCATCGTCTGGCAGGATCGTCGGACGGTGGATCGCTGTGCAGCCCTGCGCGAACAAGGCCATGATCCCCTGATCTATCAAAAGACTGGCCTGCTCTTGGATGCTTACTTCTCAGCCACCAAACTGGCGTGGTTACTTGATCACGTGCCCGGTGCACGCGAACAAGCCAATCGTGGCGAGTTGGCGTTTGGCACCATCGACAGTTGGTTGACGTGGCAATTGACTGGTGGCGCAGTACACGTTACCGATCCGAGCAATGCCAGTCGCACCCTGCTATACGACATTCATCGTTTGCGATGGGATGATGAGTTACTCGACTTGTTCGATATTCCTCACTCGGTATTGCCGGAGGTGGTGCCTAGCGCGCATGTGGTGGGTCACTGCAGTAAGGAGACCCTAGGCGC
>JAWOGG010000260.1:0-6713 GCA_046497085.1 Orrella sp. | reverse complement strand
CTGTGAAAACGATGTCATGAATGCTGATTTGTTGAAGCACAAAGCCTCTTTACTGCCCAAAGCGGTCAAACTCATTGCGGATCCTCAAGTACGTAACCGCGGCACGATTGGTGGCGATATCGCTCACGGCGATCCTGCCAACGATCACCCTGCCATCATGATGGCCATGGACGCCACCTTTGTACTGGCCGGCCCGGACGGCGAACGCAGTGTCAAAGCGGTGGATTTCTTCCACGGCACATACATGACAGACCTGGCAGAAAACGAGATCTTAAGCGAGATTCAGATGGCACCGCTGCCAGCGGGCACGGGTACGGCTTACGTCAAGCTCAAGCGCAAAACCGGTGACTGGGCAACAGCCGCAGCAGCGGTGGTTTTACAGATGGACGGCGACAAAGTGAGCATGGTTCGCATTGGCCTGACCAACGTGGCTGATACCGCGATTCGAGCTTACGACGCAGAAAAACTACTGGTCGGCAACAACCTATCAGCTGAGACCCTTTCCAAGGTGGCTGAAGCCGTCACTGCGATTTGCAACCCTGCAGAGGACCTGCGCGGCGATGCCGAATACAAGACCGCAATGGCAGGTGAAATGGCCAAACGCGCCCTACTCGAAGCCGCTAGCAGCATTAACGGATAAGCCTGAAACAACGATTCATCGGAGACACAGATCATGGGCAAGAAATTAGTCAGCATGACCATTAATGGCAAGAAAGTAGAAGAGGCCGTTGAGCCACGCACACTGTTGGTGCACTTCCTACGCGAGCAACTCAATTTGACCGGCGCGCACATCGGGTGCGAAACCAGCCACTGCGGCGCCTGCACCGTCGACATTGACGGCCAGTCAGTCAAATCCTGTACCCATTTAGCCATCCAATGCGAGGACAGCGACATCCTGACGGTGGAAGGTCTAGCCAATGAGGGCGTGTTACACGCCGTACAAGAGGGCTTTTACAAAGAGCACGGTCTGCAGTGTGGCTTTTGCACCCCAGGGATGTTGGTGAGAAGTTATCGCTTGCTTCTAGAAAACCCAAATCCATCTGAAGAAGAAATTCGCGTTGGCATCTCTGGCAATTTGTGCCGTTGCACCGGCTACCAGAACATCGTCAAAGCCGTCCAGTACGCCGCCAAGAAGCTGCAGGAAACGGCCACGGCCTAATCGAATAGAGGAGATAACAAGATGAATGCACCATTACAAGATCGCGAAGCCGCATTGATGGGAATGGGCGACTCACGTCTTCGTAAAGAGGACGCTCGCTTTATCCAAGGCAAGGGCAACTACGTTGACGATGTCAAATTACCCAATATGGTTTTTATGGACATCGTCCGTGCGCCGCTGGCCCACGCCCGCATCAAAGCCATCCACAAAGAAGAAGCACTCAAGATCCCTGGCGTTTTGGCGGTGTTGACCGCCGAGGACTTAAAGCCATTGAAATTGCACTGGATGCCCACACTGGCCGGTGACGTTGCCGCCGTGTTGGCCGATGAAAAAGTGCACTTTCAAATGCAGGAAGTTGCTGTTGTGGTCGCAGAAAACCGCTATGCCGCAGCCGACGGCAAAGAGGCTGTACAAGTTGATTACGAAGAACTGCCAGTCGTCATTGATCCGACTGAAGCACTCACCCCCGACGCGCCCGTTTTACGAGAAGATTTGGCTGGAAAAACCGAAGGCGCCCACGGACCGCGTAACCACCCCAATGAGATTTTTACTTGGACAGCCGGTGACAAAGAGGCGGCCGACAAGGCATTTGATTCAGCCCAAGTGACCGTCAAGCAAGACATGATGTACCCACGCGTACATCCCTGCCCCTTGGAGACTTGTGGCTGTGTGGCTTCGTTTGATCCCGTGCGTGGCGATCTAACCACCTACATCACGAGCCAAGCACCACACGTGGTTCGTACCGTGGTCTCCATGTTGTCCGGTATTCCTGAGTCGAAAGTGCGCATCATTTCGCCTGATATTGGCGGTGGCTTTGGTAACAAAGTAGGCATCTACCCCGGGTATGTTTGTGCCATCGTGGCTTCAATCGTGCTTGGTCGTCCCGTTAAGTGGGTCGAAGATCGGATCGAGAATTTGTCATCAACCGCATTTGCACGTGACTACCACATGACCGGTGAACTTGCTGCCACTTCAGACGGCACGATCCAAGGCTTGCGCGTTGACGTCGTGGCCGATCACGGTGCATTCGATGCTTGTGCAGACCCCACCAAGTTTCCTGCTGGTTTGTTTCACATCTGCTCGGGTTCCTACGACATTCCAGCCGCGCACTGCTCGGTCAAAGGGGTGTATACCAATAAGGCACCGGGTGGTGTTGCCTATCGCTGCTCCTTCCGTGTCACCGAAGCGGTTTACCTAATTGAGCGCATGGTTGACGTTTTGGCGCAAAAAATCGGCATGGACAAAGCCGAAATCCGTGAAAAGAACTTCATCCGTAAGGAACAGTTTCCGTACAAATCTGCCTTTGGCTTTGAATACGACTCGGGTGATTACCACACGGCATTAAAGCAAGTGCTTGACGCGGTTGATTACAAAGGCCTGCGTGCTGAACAAGCCGCCAAGCGCGCCGATCCCAACAGCCCCACACTGATGGGTATCGGTCTGGTGACCTTTACCGAAATCGTTGGTGCCGGTCCCAGCAAAATCTGCGACATCTTGGGTATCGGTATGTTTGATTCCTGCGAAATTCGCGTAGACCCCACCGGCAGCGCGATTGCCCGCATGGGGACCATCTCGCAAGGTCAAGGGCACCAGACGACTTACGCACAAATCATCGCCACCGAGCTTGGTATTCCTTCCGAGGTCATCCAAGTCGAAGAAGGTGACACCAATACAGCGCCCTACGGTTTGGGCACCTACGGTTCACGTTCGACGCCTGTGGCCGGTGCAGCCATTGCCATGGCTTCGCGCAAAATCCACGCCAAGGCCAAGAAAATCGCCGCCTCATTGCTCGAGGTCGGCGAAGACGATCTTGAGTGGGAAGTCGATCGGTTCAAGGTTCGTGGCAACGACGATAAGTTCAAGACCATGAAAGACATTTCTTGGGCTGCTTATCATCAACCACCTGAAGGATTAGAGCCTGGGCTTGAGGCCGTGCACTACTACGATCCCCCCAACTTCACCTTCCCGTTTGGCATTTATCTTGCCGTGGTGGATATTGACCGTGCCACAGGTGAAACCAAAATTCGTCGCTTCTACGCCCTCGATGATTGCGGCACACGTATCAACCCCATGATCATCGAAGGCCAAATTCACGGTGGTTTGACCGAAGGGTTTGCGGTTGCCATGGGACAGCTGTTGTCATTTGACGCACAAGGCAACATCCAGGGCAACTCGCTTATGGACTACTTCCTGCCAACCGCGGTCGAAACCCCTCACTGGGAAACTGATCACACCGTGACCCCATCGCCTCACCACCCGATCGGTGCTAAAGGCGTGGCCGAATCACCTCACGTCGGCAGCATCCCCACTTTTACCGCAGCCATGGTGGATGCGTTTGCTCACGTTGGTGTCACTCATGTCGATATGCCGCACACAGCATTTAGAACATGGAAAGAGCTCAAGAAGCACAACTTAAGCCTGAACTAAACAAGCACCACAAAAACAAAAGGGATAACCCGAATGGAAGTAACGATTGACAAGCTTTACCCCATCCCTGCCAGCGAGCAAGCCTGCTGGCAGGTGTTGTCTAACATCACCGAGCTTGCGACCTGCATGCCTGGTGCAGCGATCACTGAGCAGGTCGACGAGACGCATTACAAAGGCACCGTAAAGGTCAAAGTAGGTCCCGCTAACGCCTCTTTCGCAGGCGACATTGAAGTACTCGGTGTCGACGAGGCAGCCAAGCAGATCCGTTTACTTGGCAAAGGCGCCGATAAAGGCGGCTCTTCGGCATCGATGGAATTAACCGCTTCTTTGCAAGTTGCTGATGACAAAAGCGTGAACCTCGTGGGCAAAGCCGATGTGATCGTCAACGGCAAATTCGCTCAGTTTGGTGGCCGGATGATGACGTCAGTGTCGGACATGATTTTGAAGCAATTCGCCGACAATTTCTCCATCAAAGCACAGGCTGTTGGTGGCGAACAGGCGCCGGCTTCAAGTGGTGATAATGCTAGTGATGGCAGTGATAGCAATAGTGATGCTGCAACCTCAGACACCCCTACTGCGGACACACAGAAAGCCACTCAGGACACACCCTCTGAGGCCCCCAAGATGCAGAGCGAGCTCAACGGACTGGCGATTGTCTGGATGCTCATCAAAAACTTCTTTGCACGCTTGTTTGGTAAGTAAAACCTAAGCCCGGCACCTTCAAATGATGCCGGGCTTAGGCTCTGTAGGGGTTCGACCCATGAATGTCAAAGAAATTGCCGAACGACTGGCACAAGCGGGCTATGTCGCTGACGACAGCCTAGCCGAAATGGTTTGGATGGGATTAACCATTGACCGTCCTATTTTGCTGGAGGGCGAGGCCGGGGTTGGTAAAACCGCCATTGCTCAAGCGAGTGCGACGGCGCTCGGTCGCCCTGTGTTTCGATTGCAATGTCACGAAAGCTTAGACCTAAACCAAGCGGTCTACGAATGGAACTACAGCCGTCAATTGCTAGAGATCCGTTTACGCGAAGCCGAAGGTGCTGGGCAGAACCAGTTGCGCGACGACCTCTTTAGCGAGGCGTTTTTATTACAGCGGCCACTGATGCAGGCTATAACCTGCGAGCAACCAGCGGTCTTACTGATTGACGAAATTGACCGCGCCGATGAAGCCTTTGAAGCTTACCTACTTGAAGTATTGGGTGAGTTTCAGATTTCCGTACCTGAGTTAGGCACTGTGCGGGCTCGTAGTCACCCGTTGGTGATTCTCACGAGTAACGGCACCCGCGATTTGTCTGACGCACTTCGTCGACGTTGTTTGTTTCACTACGTGGACTACCCCACGGTATCGCGCGAACTCAACATTGTGCAGACGTTGATACCTGAGGCCGACGTTGAGCTTGTACAACAGGCCGTGATGTTTATCCATCAGCTTCGCAAGGAAGACCTCGATAAAACCCCTGGCGTGGCCGAAACAATAGACTGGATACGCGTCCTTTGCGCCCGTGACCTAAAAGCCTTGCCAGATGATCCCGTCGAGCTCGCCAACAGCCTCAGCGCTCTCCTTAAAACACGCAGTGATCAATGGCAAGTTTCTGAGGCAGCGATAACCAAACTCATGGGATCTCGCCAGCGCGTGGGCGTGGATCCCGGGGTCGTCGCCTCACGTGCGTAACGGTCGCTCGTCGTGACTGCAAACACGCTCACACCGGCGCAAGGCATACGCGATTTTGTGGCTTATTTGCGCGAGCATGGTTTTGTGATTGGCTTGGCCGAGTTACACGCCATGGTGCGTGTCGCGCTATTGGCAGGCATTGATGAGTCAGCGCACATACAAAAGTATTGGCGCGCCATTGCCGCCTCCTCCCAAAAGCAATGGCAAATTTTTCCTGATTTGTTTGATGCTTACTGGTTTCCCGATCGGATCAAAGGCACGGTCAAGTCATCACAGAAGAAACGCCAAGGCAAGTCGCTACCTGAGCTGATCATGGAACTCAAAGGGGAAGGCCAAAGCGTGCCTAACCAAGAGTCACAGGGCAGCATCGGTCTATCGAGTGAAAGTGGTGGTGAACAAGACAGCCGCAATGAGCAAGCACAAGGCGGTGCGAGTCGTGTCGATCCATTGGCCGACAAACCACTCGGCGAGTGGATGCCGCACGATAGCGAACAACTAGACAAACTTATCTACCCACTCCAAGCCCGCGTTCGCCGCAAGCTGATCCAGCACTACCGCCGGCAATCACAAGCGACCAAGCTTGATCTGCGCGAATCGATTCGCAAAGCCGCGAGCACGGGCGGTGAGCTGATTCGACTCCAGACCAAAACCCGCAAAACCATCATGCCAAAGGTCTTCATCCTAGTTGATGTGAGCCAGTCAATGGAGTCACACGCCAACTTCTTTTTACGGATGGCGCGGTCATTCTGCCAAATCATGAACGCGCGGGCCTTTGTGTTTCACACCACCCTGATTGAGGTCACGCCTTTGCTCAAACGCAATAGCGGGCGCGTTCAAGAAAAAATCAACGCCGTGACCTTTGGTTTTGGGGGTGGGACACGAATTGCTACTAATCTGCAGTCCTTCTTGGTGCTATGTCAGCGTGGCCCAGATGGCCAGCGAATTCGTGGATTAGGGCGCCACGACCTGGTGTTTGTCTTAAGTGACGGCTTTGATACCGATCCACCTGATCAATTACCCGAAGCCGTGCAAGCCATTCGGCGCACCGGAGCAGAACTGTTTTGGTTACATCCCACAGTCGAGTTGCCGCAGTCCAAAGCAATTGCGGCCAGTAAGGCCGATATTTCCGGTTTTATGGCGGTGAGTCACCTAAACAGTCTAGATGGCCTGGTGGATTTGACCCTTAAGCGCCGCCGGCCTGATAATCAAACAAACAGCCCTGTTTTTACGGGTCAAGCAACACCCTTTGAGGAGTCATCATGGGATGCATCATGAAACAAGGCGGCGGCCTCTACTCGCGTATGCGTGTGGGTGCCGTGTTGCTGGCTGCCGGTCAAGGCAGTCGCCTAGGTCACCGCCCGAAAGCGTTATTAAGCCTACAAGGTGTTCCTTTGATCAATCGTCATCTGATCACCTTAAGCGGTGCTGGTGTCGACGAGATGGTGGTGGTCA
>JAWOGG010000241.1:0-2918 GCA_046497085.1 Orrella sp. | reverse complement strand
CAAACACCAGGGTGTTTGTCGAACATAGCAATTCCTCGGCCACGGGTTTGACCAGTGACAGTCCCAAGTGACCAGCCCAAGCAAAGCGCTCCACGTTCGCTGGAAGTAAGGTGTCAATGGTCACTGCCTTGGTTTTCTTATCGCTTACCAATCGGGCTTGGTCTAAGGCGGTGGTGCTCAGACAGAGTGTCTCTAGCGCTTCGGGCAAATTGCCTAAGGTGGCCGACATGGCCCAAACAATCAAGTTAGGTTGCCACTGTGCTAAGCGTGCCAACCCTAGTTGAAGCTGAACGCCACGTTTGCTACCCAAGAGTTCGTGCCACTCATCGACAATCACCACGTCAACTTTGCCTAAGCGGGTGCTTGCATCCTTTTGTGTCAACAGCAAACTTAGGCTTTCAGGTGTCGTCACCAAGACATCAGGTAGTGTTTTGTTTTGTCGGGCACGCACAGACGCACTGGTATCGCCTGTCCTACCCTCTACCCGCCAGTCTGGGCAAATGGCTTGCGCGGTGGTTTGGAGCGTGGCAGTGGTGTCAGCAGCCAACGCACGCATCGGTGTTACCCACAGGATTTTTAGTCCCGCTCGATACTTAGTCGACGGGCTTTGTGATTTATGCCATGCCTCATAAGCCTGTAAGGCACCAAACCAAGTCGCTAAAGTTTTGCCGCTGCCTGTGCTCGCATGCAACAAGCCCCAACGCCTTTGTTTCATGGCTTGCCAGACCGATTTTTGAAAATCGAATGGCGTCCAGCCCTGATCATCAAACCAATCCATGATGGCTTGCGTCATCGGTCCCGCTGTGGTGCTCACTCGGCTCACAGCAATGCCTTCAGTGTTTTAAGGGTGTCAGCCTCTTCTACTGGCTTATCCATTCGCCAACGCAGCATGCGTGGAAACCGTAACGCCACACCGCTCTTATGACGAGCGCTTGGCAATATTCCCTCAAAACCAATCTCAAACACCAGTGTCGGTTCCACTTGCCTGACTGGGCCAAATGATTCGACGGTAGATTTACGCAGAATGGCGTCTATCTGTTTGATTTCTTTGTCTGTCAAACCAGAATATGCTTTGGCGATTGGCACCAACGTTCTTGCTGTCCCGGGCGCCGAGTCGTCCCAAACGGCAAATGTGTAGTCGGTATAAAGACTGGCACGTCGGCCATGGCCACGTTGGGCATAAATCAAGACAGCATCAACGGTTAACGGATCCAATTTCCACTTGAACCACAAGCCAGCTTGGCGTGTGCGTCCGACACCGTAGTGCGAACTCAAACCTTTAATCATCAACCCCTCAGCACGAATCTCACGGGCTTTGATGTGATGCTGGCGCGCTTGTTGTTCGTTTTCAATGGCAAGGGTTGGAGAGAGCTTTAGGCGTGGATCTGTGTTTAGGGATAACAGGTCAATCAATCGCATCCGACGTTCGCTTAATGGTTGATCGCGGCAATCCAACCCGCCCTGCTCCAATACGTCATAGGCCATAAAGACCACGGGATAATCTCGTTTGAAACGGTCAGTGACTCGCTTTCGTCCGAGCCGTTTCTGCAGGCTAGCAAAAGATTCTGGGGTGTCTTGATCAGGATGCCAGACTAGGATTTCGCCATCCAAGACCGTTCCAGATGGCAATTTTTGAGCCGACTCGCACAGGTCTGGAAATTGTTCGCTGATTAACTCTTCACCTCTGGACCAAAGCCAGACTTGATCATGGCGACAGACAATTTGTGCTCGAATGCCATCCCACTTCCATTCGGCTTGCCACTGATCAGCCTGTGTCCATAGAGCGCTGATTGCCTCTTCTTGTTGAGTGAGTGATTGCGCCAGAAAAAAAGGATAGGGTTGACCGGGTTCAATGGCTTTTAAGTCCTCGTCACGATCGGCCGTGAGTGCTAAGAAACGATCGCGGCTTGGATGTTCGCGACTATTTAAGTACCCCACCATACGTTGGGCCATCTGCGTGACAGCCAAGCCCGTGTATTGAGCCAAAGCACGCGTAACAAGCAAACGCGACACCCCTACCCTAAAACCGCCCGTAATAAACTTAAGGCAAATAAAACGGGTGTCAGCGTCCCAACCCGCAAGCAATCGGTCCAAATCATTAGCGCGAGCCTCATCGTTTAATGATTGCAGCGGCAGTAATCCTTCAGTTACCCATTGGTTTAAGCCTGTCTCACGCTCTGTGTGTTCGTTAGGCAAAAGAAGAGCGATGGTCTCAGCGAGATCACCCACCGTCTGATAGCACTCCTCAAACAACCAAAGCGGCAAACCGGATTGTCTTAGCACGTAAGCTCGCAGGTGTGCCGTTGGCAATAGTCGTTTGATTTTGCCACCGGCTAAAAAATACACCGCCCAAGCGGCATCTTCTGGCGACACGGTGTGGAGATACGCCGTCATTGCAGCGACTTTTTGCCGACTTGAGGTGGTGCGATCGAGCGCTTGATATAGGGCAGCAAACGCTTTCATGTGTCTATGTCGCCGTACTCAGTTTCAAATGCTTGTGCGGTACGACCAGACTCATTTAACCAGCGGATCAAGGCAGCTGTGTTGCCATGGGTCACGATGACTCGTGATGCACCGGTGGCATCGATAGCAGATAACAACGAGGGCCAATCGGCGTGATCAGATAAGATAAACCCTCGGTCAACACCGCGTCTTCTGCGCGCGCCACGGATCTGCATCCAGCCGCTGACCATGGCGTGAGAGACCTCACCAAACCGTTTCATCCAAGGACTTGATGCTGCTGACGGTGGGGCTAAGATCAAAGCCTTTTTTTTGTCGACATCACTGACATCAGTCACATGAGAAGTAGCAGGCAAGATCACACCTGACTCTCGATAAGCGGCATTAAGCGCGTCAAGCGAGCCATGGGTAATGATGGGACCAATGGATGGGTCTAATCCTGCGAGCAGCCGCTGCCC
>JAWOGG010000216.1:0-4094 GCA_046497085.1 Orrella sp. | reverse complement strand
CTTTTATCTTTTTGCAGGCATTAACCGAATCAGACAAGAGCGTTTGTCGGCTCAACGCGAGCTCGCTGAGCACGAAATCGTGGCCATGGATCGTCTCATCGTACCGACGTTAGGGGCACACGCCGATGAGTATTTCGAGGCATTGCGCACACTTGGCGACAGAGTGTGTCGCAATGAGTTATTAAAGGGCAACCATGTTGCGGTCTTGCGCACCGGCGATGAAACTTATCCCGCGATGCTGCAGGCTATTCATAACGCCAAGCGTTGCGTGGCCTTGCAAAGCTATATTTTTGATCATGACGGTATCGGGATTCAAATCGCACAAGCATTAATTGACGCAAAGAACAGAGGCGTTGAAGTCCGTGTTTTGATTGACGCGGTCGGGGCCAAATATTCCCGCCCACCGATCACGCACTTGCTTAAGCGCGGCGGTGTCTCAGTGGCTAGATTTTTGCCCACTGTTGTTGGTGTGCGGCTAGTCTATGCCAATTTGCGTAGTCACCGTAAGTTGCTAGTGGTTGATGGTGCTCTTGCCTTGGCAGGCGGCATGAACATCCGTGCTGGGTTTACCACCGAATTTGCGGGCAATGAGCGTGCCAGCGACACGCATTTTAAAATCGAAGGGCCTGCGGCACGCCAGTTGATGGACAGTTTTGCGCATGATTGGGAATTCACCACCGGTGAAAGACTGACCAGTGATGTTTGGTTTGAGCCTATGAGTTTGGCGTTTGATGATGTACAAGCTACACCTGTTCGCGTGGTGCCATCCGGTCCTGATCGAACCATGGGCAGTAACCAAGGCATGATTCTGGGTGCGCTTTCGGTGGCGCAACGTCACGTCCGTATTCAGTCGCCGTATTTCTTGCCCGATATGATGCTAATCGGTGCCTTGGTGACTGCTGCACGGCGCGGCGTCATTGTTGATGTGTTGATACCGGGCAATAACAACCTCAAGCTTGTGAGCGCAGCAATGGAAGCGCAGCTCGGTATTCTGGTCAAAGAGGGGGTTCGGGTCTGGCGCTCGTCGGGACCGTTTGACCACTCGAAACTTTTTACTGTCGATGATCAGTGGTCCTTTGTCGGTTCTTCCAATGTTGATCCCCGCAGCCTACGTCTGAATTTCGAACTAGACCTTGAGATCATCGATCGAGCTCTAGCACGAGAACTCGGTCAGGAGATTGACGAGCAAATTGCTAAAGGTAGGCGGGTCGTGGCCGAGGAGCTGCAAGCCCAACCCTTCTGGCGACGGTTACGTAATCGACTGATTTGGCTGGCTTCACCCTACCTTTAAATATTTACACGTAGTTCTCACAATTGTTCTGATTTGCTCAATGTCTGAAGATGCACGCCTTAGAAAGATCGGGGCGACAGATGAAGGCAGCAAGTTATTGGTTCGGTGTGGTTGGGATTAGCGTGGTGTTATGTGTCAGCGGGTGTGCGGTTAAAGACACTGCCATTGATGAGCCTTATGTTGGTGAATTGACTCACGATCGGCTCTTGGGTGACCCAGACTTCAACTGGCATTTAAGTGGCGACCGTCGAGTCGCGCCTAGACAGGTGTTTTCTGATGCGCACCACGTTTGGATTCAATGGCATCCCCATCAGGCGATACCGACTGTCTTTGCGCGCGCGGGTGACGATTGGCAAGTAGTGACAAGTCGCGAGCAGGGTCCATACACCATCATTGAAGGGCGGTGGTCCGAGTTGCGATTTCAGGGTGCGCAACTGCGCGCCCATGCTCATCATCGACCGCGAACTGTTTGTGCAGGCTCACAGACATCTTCGCAGGATTCTGGTGGACGACGGTTTGAACTGCGTCTGGCAGACCGCACCATACGTCAAGCACTCAATCGCTGGGCAATAGAAAGCGATTGGTATTTCGATGATGCCCATTGGACACTTCCAGTGGACTTACCCGTGACCGCCAAGGCTTCGTTTAAGGGAGACTTTCCTGGCGCAGTCGAACAGCTCTTACATGCCGTTGAGGCGGCTGGACGTCCAGCACGCCCTTGCTTTTACGCCAATCACGTCTTGCGGGTGATCCCCAAAACAGCCGCGTGCGAACCGGGCCAAGGCCCTGGCGATGGCGCACCCGGAGAGCGGTCATGAGGCGGGTGGTGTGGTGCTCATTAATAGCAAAGTTAATGCTCTTGAATGGCATGGGAGTGATCGGCGGTTGTGCCATTGATGAGCGCATTGCGGCCAACCGAGACGCAACACAGTCAGCAGCACGCGAACTACAACAGATCAGTGAGCGTTTTCAGCAGATCACCAAACAACATCGGACTGCATCGTCAGAGCATCGAATAAATAAGCCCTGGGTTTCGGGACAGGCGATTGCGCTCGCGCCTGAAGTCAATCTACCGAAGGCACTACGGGCGGACGTCAAGACGCTTTTGATTTTCCGTAAGAAGTCGGCGTCTTTATCGGAAATCGGTCAGCGCATTGCTTTGGCAACCGGTATTCCTGTCAGGGTGTTGCCTGAAGCTTTATTGGCGGCACATTACTTCATGCCTCGATTGCAAAACGTAAACGCAGGACCAGAGGTAGGCGCGGCCTCCGAGGCTTTAATGCCAATGGGCACACGCCCATTGTCTGAAGTGCTTGACCTTGTGGCTGCTATTCATGACGTCCAGTGGCGCTATACGGGTAAAGCGATTGAGTTTTATAGAACGCAGACCCGCGTCTTTGACATTCGCGCATTAACACTAACGGCCAGTACTCAGATGCAACTTGGCCAAGCCGGCGGTCAAGCTGCCGGTGGCTTTGACAGCTCGGCGCAAACCACCTTGGCAATGTCGGGTGCCCCCATTCTTGATGAGGTCAGGCAACGCGTGGAACCTTTTATGACACGCGCGGGTACGATTGCCGCACAGCCAGGTCGTTTGAGTTCAATCGTCGTGACAGACACGCCGAGCGCGCTTGATGCCATTGCGGCGTACCTCGATGACGTTAACCGAACCATGACACAACGGGTTCGGTTGGTCTTTGAAGAAATGACAGTTATTCGAACACAAGCCCATGACCAAGGTATCGACTGGTCATTGGCTTTAGCGAATGAAATAGCGGATCTCTCAGGGGGGACGTCATCCTTAAGTGGGTCAGCACCTGTCATCGGTGCTATGAGTGCCGCTGTGCCCGGCCTTAAAGGGGTGAGTACCAGCGTCCTTGTGCGAGCGGTCTCAAAATATGCGGACATAAGGCGTCACACCACTGTGCCAGTGGTCACCCTGAATCGACGTCCAGTGACTCACGCGGTTCGTTCAACCTTTACCTATGTTGACCAAATTCAATCCGTGGGTGGCGTCAAAAAAGATGAGGGCAAGTCCAGCTTGCCAGGTATCGCGGTGAGCCAAAAAAGAGAGACCGTTGGCGCTTTCTTGACGTTGGTGCCTGACATTCAGGTTGATGGTCAGGTTTTGCTTTCAGTCGCCTATGACAACACCACCGCCTCGCCGCTTGAAACGCTGACGTTTGGCGGGCCGCAGCAGTCGCTACAAGTGCAGCAACTGAACCTACAAGGCAATGGCACGGTGCAACAGGTGGCTTTATTTCCAGGCCGACCGACATTGATTGCTGGATTTGAACAACGAGACGATGAAAGTCAGCAAGCGAGATTAAGCCCTGATGCGCCGCGACTATTCGGGGGTAATGACAAGGTGGATCATCGTAAAAGTAGCACGTTGATATTTGTCACAGCGCAGGTAGAAGATGGCATCTGATAGAAGCATCCACTGTAGCCAAGAAGTCGATTCGTCTTGGGTCATTCATGGAGAGACATCGCGCACCTGGCACAACCAGTCGGTCGGTAATGGTTGGGTGTTCGGACTGGAGTGGACCGCTACATTAGGGAAACGCAATAGGCGTTGGTTGTTTAAACAATTGCAACGACAGCAAGTGCGTTGGTACGTCAGTGCTGGTCCACAGGGTGAGTTAATCGGCATGGCGCGAGAGCAGGGTGTCGAGGGTGCTGGGTTGAGGTTGTGCTCAGCCGCTGTTGGTTATGCCCAATCACGACCGCAGGGAAGTCATTTGCTTCGTCTGGTGATGGATAGTCAACAACAATGGGTGGTTGGTGTACACCAGGGCAAAGT
>JAWOGG010000112.1:0-3236 GCA_046497085.1 Orrella sp. | reverse complement strand
GCACGCTATAACGGCACGCCATCTTTAAACCTTGGTGTGGTCAAACAAGCCACGGCCAATCCGCTTGATTTATCGGCGGCAGTGCGCAAGGAAGTGGCACTGATTAATGAGACTTTGCCCGAAGGCATGGAGCTAATCGTCTCGTACGACAGTTCAGTTTTTATTGAAAAGTCGATTGAATCGGTTTATGTGACTATTGCTGAAGCCGTTATTTTGGTGATTTTGGTGATCTTTTTCTTCTTGCGCAGTGTGCGGGCAAGTTTGATTCCGATTGTCACCATTCCGGTGTCCTTGATCGGTGCTTTTTCCCTGATGTACTTGTTCGGGTTTTCAATTAACACATTAACGCTTTTGGCCATGGTGTTAGCCATTGGTTTGGTGGTCGACGATGCGATCGTTGTCTTAGAAAACGTCTACCGTTACGTGGAAGAGGGCTTGTCGCCGATACAGGCAGCGTTCAAGGGCACCCGTGAAATTGCGTTTGCGGTGATCGCAATGACGCTCACTTTAGTGACGGTTTATGCGCCGCTCGCGTTTGCGACAGGTCGCACGGGACGATTGTTCATTGAGTTTGCTCTGACGTTGGCCGGTGCCGTGTTGGTATCGGGTTTTGTGGCGCTGACTTTGACGCCGATGATGTGCTCGCGCATGCTCAAACGCGACACAAAACACGGCAAGGTTTACAACCTGATTGAAGGTTGGTTGAATGCTTTGACCAATGGTTACCGTCGTACGTTGAAAGTGGCATTGAATCACCGGCTGTTGGTGGTGGTGATGGGTTTGGCGGTCGCGGCTAGTAGCGGTTTCTTTTTTACTAACCTTAAAAGTGAACTGGCACCAACTGAGGACAGGGGTGTGATTTTTGGGGTGTTGTCGGGTCCTGAGGGTGCGACCTTGGGCTACATGATGTCGAGCGCACAAAAGATTGAAGATATTTATGAACAAATACCAGAAGCGGCCGCACGGCAATTGATCGTGGGTTTCCCAACGGTGGCCGATGGATTTGCGATCCTAAGGCTCAAGCCCTGGGACGAGCGCGAGCGCAAGCAGCAAGACATTGCCAAAGCACTGTTTCCCCAGTTCATGGCGTTACCTGGTGTCAGAGCCTTCCCGGCCAATCCGCCATCGTTTGGATTGCGCGCCACGTCACGGCCCATTGATTTTGTCATCATGAGTCAAGCCTCATACGCCGAGCTCTATGACATGGTGGGCGAGTACATGGATGCGTTGCGTTCATATCCAGGGCTAGCTAATCTAGAGATGGATTTGCGCATGAACACGCCTGAAATCCGCGTTGAAGTCGACCGCGATAAGTTGGCCGATCTAGGCGTCGATGTGGCTAGTGTCGGGCGCACGCTTGAAACCATGCTCGGCGGTCGCCAGGTGACGCGCTTCAAGCAAGATGGCGAGCAGTACGAGGTGGTTGTGCAGATGGCGCCCAAGGAACGCACACAACCGACAGACATATCGGGTATGTACGTGCGCGCACGAGACGGCAGTATGGTGCAGCTTAGTAACGTCGCGAGCGTTGAAGAAACCGTGGCCCCGCAGTCGTTGAATCACTTCAACCGCCTAAGAGCGGTGAAAGTGCAAGCAAGCATCATGCCTGGCTTCACGATGGGCGAGGTGCTTGACCACATGTATGCACAAGCCGATGAAATGTTTCCGGACACCGTGCAGTTGGATCTGGATGGACAGTCGCGCGAGTACAAGGACGCCTCAGTGGGCATCTACGTGGTGTTTGCTATGGCACTGGTCTTTATTTATCTGGTGCTCGCGGCTCAGTTTGAAAGTTGGCGTAATCCGCTGATTATTATGTTGACTGTGCCTCTGGCGATCACGGGGGCATTGGCAGCGCTTTATTTCACGGGCGGCACGCTTTCAATTTACAGTCAGATTGGTTTGGTGACCTTGGTGGGTTTGATTACCAAACACGGTATTTTGATTGTGGAATTTGCGACTCAGCTAAGAGAGAAGGGCGAGGCTTTACGGGATGCGGTGGTTAAGGCCAGTGTCTTGCGGTTACGTCCGATTCTGATGACGACTGGCGCCATGGTGTTGGGGGCGGTACCCCTGGCGTTTTCTTCTGGGGCTGGCGCTGAGTCACGTGAGCAGATTGGCTGGGTGCTGGTTGGTGGTTTGTTAGTGGGTACGTTGCTGACGCTTTATGTGGTGCCAGTGGCCTATACGTTGATTGCGAGTCGCAAGGTGCGTGGAGCGATTGAGCAAGATGCCATTGACACCGAGCTCGCCCGCCAAAACGAAGAGTCATCGAATAACGCCACAAAGAAGGAGCCGCCCAATGCGCTGGGTCATTCTTGATACTGAAACCACGGGTTTAGATCCAGACAATGGTCATCGGATCATCGAGATTGGTGCGATCGAAGTGGTTAATCGCAACATCACCGGTCGCGACTTTCATGTTTATTTGAATCCGGAACGCGATAGTGATCCCGGTGCGCTTGAAGTCCACGGTCTGACGACTGAGTTCTTGTCCGATAAGCCCAAGTTTGCACACGTGATGGCTGATTTGTTGGCGTTTGTAAAAGACGCGGAACTGATCATTCACAACGCGCCATTTGACATAAAGTTTTTGAATGCTGAGCTGGCAAAGGCTGGGCAGGCAAAGATCACAGAAGTATCGGGCCCGGTGACCGACTCTTTGCTACACGCCAAATCTCTCTATCCTGGCAAGCGTAATTCACTAGACGCACTGTGTGAACGTTACGGTGTTAGTAACGCCCACCGTACTTTGCATGGGGCACTTCTAGACTCTCGTTTGTTGGCCGAGGTGTGGTTGGCGATGACCCGGGGCCAAGACAGTTTGGCCATTGATGAGGTCTATGACGCCGGGTTGAACACACCGGCCACAAAACGGCAGTTTGTGGACTTGCCTCAAATTGTTCCGACCGCTGATGAACTAGAGGCGCATGAACAGTATTTGCAAGCGCTAGATGAAGTGTCGAACCAGCAGACCTTGTGGCGACAACTAGGCGGATGATGTGTGGTTTTAAGCGATATGGTCGGGTAGAGTAAATCGCCCGATTAAGTTTTGGGTGCAGGTGGGTGACGCCGCTGGCGCACGTTCGGGATCCACAGATTCAGACCACTATTCAAGCAACGACAAAAGAACGAATCGGTATACGGATCAGTCGCCTGTTCAATGGCAGTTGGAGGTATTTGAGCAAAAGGGTCGGGCGCTCCATGCTAAGTGGTGCAGTGGTTGCAATTGTGAG
>JAWOGG010000006.1:0-6451 GCA_046497085.1 Orrella sp. | reverse complement strand
GGGCCAAGCTCGATCTCCGGGGGCGTGTAGTCACCGCAGTCGACGCCCACCCCATACTCCGGGTCCTTGATAGCCTTCCCGTGGCAGTGGGGGTAGCCGAAATGCATTCCTTTTTGTGGCGCGTGATTTAATTCGTCCGGCGGAATGTCGTCTCCCATCCAATCCCGTCCGTTGTCCGTGAACCACAACTCCCCCGTCACGGGATGCCAGTCGAAGCCCACAGTATTCCTCACATGCGTCATCAGGGCATGCCCGCGGTGGCAACTGCGATGCGCTCCTTTTTTGGACTGACCGAAAACGAGCCAGTTCACGACATCCGTGGCTTGCTCGAAAATCAGGACATCAAGGTCTTATCAGTCAACATCGCGACCGATGCTTTCCTTGGTCTGTCTGTTTCTGAAGAAGATGGTGGACCTGCGGTGGTGGTCAATACCTGGGAAAGATTGCCAGTAGAACACTGGATTTTTAGTGCCGCCCATGAACTCGCCCACTTGTTGTTGCACTTACAGGCCTATAAGGTGGATGAAGAGCTGGAAAATAAGGACGAGGAGCGCGATGCTGATGCTTTCGCTTCACACTTCCTCATGCCAGAAGCTGTCTTTCGCCGCGAATGGGAAGACACCGTTGGACTGCCTCTGTTTGACCGCGTACTCAAGGTCAAGCGCGTTTTCCGTGTGAGTTGGCGTACCGTGCTGTATCGACTAACTGAAGAATTATCTGATCCGAATCAGCGCAAGCGCCTTTGGATCCAATTCTCCAAGGCCTATCAGCAACGCAACAGTAAAGTACTGCTGAAAATGGATGAGCCCGAAGGTGTGGGTGTCGATGCTTACCGAGCTTTGTCTGACCTGCACAAAGCTGGACCAGAGCCTGCAGGCATGGACTGGCACGACTTCCAGGGTGATCGTTTATGGCGGCTGGTACGCCAGGCCGTTATGGGCGGTGAGATCACCTTGGCACGAGGTGCCGAGATTCTTAGCATCAAGCTAAGTGACATGCGGGAACTGGCCGAATCGTGGGCAAACTGAAATCAACCACAGCCTGGTTCATCGCCGATGCCAACGTCCTGATTGACTATACCAAGACCAATCCGGATATTTTGCTTCTCGTGTCTAAGCATATTGGGTCCATTTATGTGGTGGCAGATATCTTGGAGGAAGTCGAGCAGTTAGATGTGGAGCAGTGCCACGCCATTGGTCTGACCATAGTCGAGGGAAGTCTCGCCCAGATGACGGAAGCATCCCGACGTGGCGGACCACTGTCTTTCGAAGATAAGCTCTGTTTGATACTCGCCCGAGATAATGGTTGGTCGTGCTTAACCAATGATGGCCCCTTGCGGGAAGCCTGTAAATCGCAAGGCATTTCGGTGATTTGGGGCCTGGAGATCATGCTTCAGTTGGTTGCGGCCGGTCACGTTAGTGCGGCTAAGGTGATTGAGGTTGCGGAATCAATTCATTCAATCAATCCTCTTTACATCACCCAGAAAATTGTCAGCACATTCCGCCGAAAAGCTCAACTGAAAGACAGAAAGGGCTCGGATAATCTCCGAGCCCTTTAGTTAAAACTAGAGTTACTCCGCCCCCAGACCCAAGTTATTCGGCTGGCGCTTCTCAATCGACCACTTCAAGAGCGCGGCACTGCGATAGAAGCCGTGGGCAAACTTGCTGTAGGGCAGCGTGAGAAAGAACGCCATCACAAAGCCCAAGTGGATCGCGAGCAGCAGGGCCATGGCTGACGTATCACGCCAAACCAAAAGCGCCAAGCCTGTCAGACTGACCCAGAAGAGCAACGCGATGAAGCCTCTATCCATGGTCTGCTGGCCAGGATCGCCGTGAAGGGCTGAGCGACGTTTGTTCAACCAAAAGAGCCCGGCCGGTCCGATCAACAAACCGATGCCACCAACCGTACCAAGAATCACTGGCAAGCTGGTGTAACCGTAAGGCGCTTCCCAACCAAACACATAGTGATAGATGGTGGCAACCGAAGTCGCTGCAAAACACAACATGAAGCCATAAAACGTCAGGTGATGGAATACCCGTCGACGGTGGGTGAAACGGTCATCCTCGTCATTACAACCCAAGCCGTGACCACCATCGAGGTATTTCAGTTGCAAGGCATTCATCGTGGCCTCAGTCACCGCCGGCGTGGTGGCCGCACCCGGGCGCACGTCCCGCCAAAACTTCACCACCCCAATGCCCAACGCCAGCACGGCCAATCCAAACACGCTACCAAACATCAACACCATGGTGTTGTGTGGGAACACCGCGTAAAAGTCGCCGGCAAGCGGTTCATGCCAAAGCGTGCCTTGCGAAATCAACGCCAAAATCAAAAACAAAATCAACCCAAACGCCGTCGCCAAAGACAGGGTCAGGCCATTGCGTTCATACAAACGACCCAATGGGGCTGGCCATGCATACGACACATAGGTTTCCTTACGCACCTTGGCCATCGACTGCGGCACATTGACGCCGAATTCATGTGGTGGTGCATATTGGCAAGCGTGCAAACAAGCGCCACAGTTGTGACACAAGTTAGCCAAGTAATTCAGATCCGCCTTGTTACCAAAAGACAAGCGACGCGTCATCGCCGGGAACACCGCACAAAACCCCTCGCAGTAACGACAGGCGTTACATATCGTCATGATGCGCGAGACTTCTTGCTCATTGTCTGACAAAGGCTTGTCTTGCCACTGAATGGCTTGTTCGGTCAACGTATCAAGCGACGACATCTTCTTCTACTCCTGCGTGTTGATTCTTTACGGCCAATGCCGCTTGCTCGCCGGCTATACGGCCAAACACCGTGCCGATCGACATGCCGACACCCGCGGTGTAACCCTTACCGAGCACATTGCCCGCACTGATTTCACCGGCAGCATATAAGTTGGGGCTGCGCTGTCCTTTAAGAAAAACGCTGGCCTTCTCGTCCGTTCTTAAACCCATGTAGGTAAACGTGACTCCGGGTCTGACCGCATAGGCATAAAACGGCGGTTTGTCTAACGGCAGTGCCCAATGGGTCTTAGCGGGTGTGACCCCTTCGGTGTGGCAGTCATCCAAAATTGTGTGATTAAAAGTCCCTGGCACACAGGATTGGTTGAAGTCTGAGACTGTCTTTTCCATGACGGCGCGGTCAAGACCGAGCTTGTCGGCCAACTCGCCAATAGACTGCGCCACGGTGCCTTCAAAGACCGGCGGCATAAACCGGCCAATGGCTTTAGAGTCAATGATGGAATAGGCAATTTGACCAGGCTGCATCGCCACCAGACGTCCCCAAATGGCATAACGCTTGGGCCAAAAGTCCTCGCCTTCGTCGTAAAAGCGCTTCGCCTCTTGGTTAACCACCAAGCCTAGCGACACACAGTCAATGCGGGTACAAATGCCACCATCAAAAAGTGGTGCTCGCGCATCAATGGCCACGCAGTGCGACTGTGATGGATCACCAATAATGTCAGCACCCGCGTCCATCATGACTTTCAGCACAACACCCATGTTGAAACGCGTACCGCGTATCAAAAAGTTATCCGTCGGCCACTCGCCACGCTCGTTCTGTCCCCAAGCTTCGCGTAACCACTCGCGATTAGACTCAAACCCGCCAGCAGCCAACACACAAGCACGCCCCTCAAACCGCTGCTCACCGGAGCGCACCGCCACAAACCGCGCGCCATCAAACTCAATGTCGTCTACGGGTGTCTCATAGCGAATATCCACACCAAGGTTTTCTGCGCTTCGGTAAAACGCATTCACCAGTGCCTTGCCGCCACCCATAAAGAAAGCATTGGTGCGCGCCACGTGCAACGCACCAGACAGTGGCGGTTGAAATCGCACACCGTGCTTTTGCATCCAGCCACGGCAACGTGAGGTCTCACGGATCACCAGGCGGGCCAACTTTTCATTGGTCAAACCGCCAGTGACCTTTAATAAGTCCTGCCAGAATTCTTCTTCAGGGTAGGCATCCACCAACACGTCTTGAGGGCCATCATGCATACATCGCAAATTACGCGTGTGCTGCGAATTACCGCCACGCCACTCAAACGGTGACGCCTCGAGCATCAACACCGACGCACCCGCCTCGCGTGCCGTCAATGCCGCGCACAGCGCCGCGTTGCCGCCACCCACCACGATGACATCCCACTGCTTGGTCATGTTTGTCCATTCCGAATTGATCTAATTGGAAATACTGTACGCCACTAGATCTCTGCACACCAGTCCCCTAAAACCGCTGAGTTGTTCACTAATACTGAACACTTGGCACTGGTCTAAGCATTGGTCACTCAAGTTCAATGTGCACCTGGCCATTGATCACTTTGCACTAACGCCATGGCGGTCTCTTCAATCACCCGTCTGGTTGCCAACGCCGCTGGTGACAACTCGTCCTCGGGCAAACTAGCGATAAAACTAGGACGCACCAAATCACGCTGAGCAAATGGCAGCGCCTTGATGGTTGCCTCGCCTGCGCGCGCAAGCGCTGAACCCGGTTGAATAGTGGCCGCCAAACCGGCGCGTGTCATGTCCATTAACACCGCCAAACCGTCCACCTCAGCCACTAGGTTGGGCCTAACCCCCGCGCGCTCAAAAGCCGCATTCAACACCGCCCGTAAGCCGTGCCGACTCGCCGGAAGCACCAAAGGCAGATCGGTCAACGACTTAAGCGACAACGGCGCTTGGCTAAGACCAGACAATAATTCCTCACGCCCCATCAAAAACAAACGCTCTTTTAACAGCGGCACGCTGTCCCAACGACCACGATCACCGGTCTGAAACACAATCGCCAAATCCAATTGCCGAGCGTTGAGTTGATTAACCAAATTACCGGACAAACTTTCAACCACCTGAAGACGCACATCGGGATAACGCTCGCGCATGGCTCGCACCAAAGGCACGGCCAACACCGAAGCAGTGGTGGATGTCAGGCCGACACTGACTTGGCCCGAGAGGCGCGCCTGTTGTGCCGCACGCACGGCTTCATCCGCATGGCGCAGCACTAACTGCGCCTGCCGCCCAAACGCCAAGCCTGCCTCGGTCGGCTTCACACCACGCGCCGAGCGGGTCAACAACACCGTCGACAGCTCACTTTCAAGGCGCTGGATTTGTTGACTTAACGCCGACGTGACCACACCGAGCGAACGAGCCGCTCGCCCCATGCTGCCGGTCTCCATGACCGCCACGAAATACCGAAGTTGTCGCAGTTCCATGGCTGCATTTTGACACGCGCGGGATTCTACGCACCGCTAATTATTTAGAGATCAAATTCAAAAAAGCCACATGGCCGCCACACCCAACCCTAAAAAGACAAACGGTGCGGTGCGAGACAGAAGCGGCCAACCACCGATGATTGCGGCTAACGAGAGCTTGATTAAGCTGTTACTTAACGACGCAATCAAAATGCCACGGGGGGCAATCGGAACTGTCAACTCTTCGTCGGCTGCCATACGCGACAGTGACAGCGAGATGGCATCGACATCGGCCGCCCCAGAGATGGCTGATGTGAGATAGATGCCTGGGTCTCCCAACCACTCGTTGGCTAGCTTGACGACAAACATAATCACCACCAAAACCGCTGTGAACCGCAAAGCAGGGACGATTTCAAATGGGTTACTAACCGACAAATCTGCGTCTGAGGTGGGTGCCGACTCAGCCCGTAATCCACGCCAACCTAACCAGGCCGCACCCAACAGATAAATCAACATGGCGGCACTAAGTGGCCAGATCAACTCAACAAACACGTCTTTAGCCAACACCCCGGTTTCCACCAAAACCCTCGGAAACATCAAGGCTGACGTCAGCAACAATCCCGCGGCCAGCACATTGGGTCGATCCATCTGCTTTGACAGCTTAGACAGGGTCAGTGTCATGGCGGTCGAAGACACCATGCCACCAAATAGGGCGGTCCACAAAATCCCTTGGCGCGCATCGGTTAGGCGCATCGCCACATAAGCCACAAACCCCAAGGCGGCAATCAACACCACCATCCACCACACAACATAGGGATTAAAAAAGTCCAAGGGACCCATAGACTCGTTGGGTAACAGCGGCAAGATCACCACCGAGATAAACAACAACTTCAACGCGCCGTTAATTTCTTTTTTTTGTAGGCGGTGAACTTGGGTGTGTAAGACAGCCTTTAAACTCAATAGCGCCGACACCAGTACCGCTAACGCCGCGGCGAGCACCATATGATCGAGCGTTGCCAACGCCCCCAACAAAAATGTGACCAACATCGCCACTTCAGTGGTCATGCCCCAATCGCCGCTTGCTCGAATCTCGGCCACATAACCCGTGATGATCAACACCATCACACCAGCCGACACCACTGCCCAAGCCCAGGGATGCAGCGCATCGCTTAAAACCACCGCCAAACTACCCGCCAAGCCCAAGAGACCGAAGGTGCGGATACCTGCCATCAAACGTTCAGACTGTCGCGCCCGTTGGCTCCACTCGCGTTCTGCACCCACGAG
>JAWOGG010000188.1:0-12379 GCA_046497085.1 Orrella sp. | reverse complement strand
GGGTCTTTAGAGGACAGCCGCTCGTGTATTCGAAGACTTCGCCGGGTGCTAATAAGGGTTGTTGCCCCACCACACCCAAGCCGCGAACATCTTGCTGTTCGTTATTGCCGTCCACGATGACCCAGTGTCGACTAATGAGCTGAGCGGGTCTCTGTCCGGTATTGGTGATTCGCACCGTATAAGCAAAAACGAAGGCTTGGTTCGCTGGGTCCGACTGATCGGGCATATATTGGGCCTGAACCACGACACTCATCTCGAAAGGCTTCACGGCTATCCTCTTTATTGATCCAATAAAACAAACGGTGGCATGCGTGATCGATGCCACTAGGACCCTTTCACTGCAATAATAGGGTTTCTTTAATTGCTTCTTGCCGCATTACACCATGACCAACCATTCAAAACTGCCGTCAGCCACACTCGCCCCCAGTATTTTATCTGCCGATTTTGCTCGGCTTGGCGAAGAAGTGGGTCAGGTCCTTGCGGCTGGAGCCGATTGGATTCATTTTGACGTCATGGACAACCATTTCGTTCCAAATTTGACCATTGGCCCCATGGTTTGCGAAGCCATTCGTCCACTGACGGATGCCACCATCGATGTTCACCTGATGGTACAACCCGTCGATGCGCTCGTGCCGGCATTCGCCAAAGCGGGGGCCAACGTGATCACCTTCCATCCCGAGGCCTCCCCTCATGTAGACCGTACGCTTGGACTGATCCGAGATCACGGCTGCCGTGCTGGACTGGTGTTTAATCCCGCCACACCACTGAACTGGCTTGACCACGTGATGGATAAGATCGATATCGTTTTGTTGATGTCGGTTAACCCTGGGTTTGGGGGACAGTCGTTCATTGCCTCATCGCTTGACAAGTTACGCGCCGCTCGCGCCCGCATCGACAACCACGTGGCTCAAGGCGGTCAACCGATCGCGCTCGAGGTCGATGGTGGCGTCAAAGTCGACAATATCTCGGCCATTCGCGCGGCTGGAGCCGATACCTTCGTGGCGGGGTCAGCCATCTTTGGGCAAGAAGATTATGCACAAGTGATTAAACAAATGCGCGCCGAGATTGCCAAAGCAGATGCAGCCATAGCGTGACATGAGTGACACCAAACAGTCATGGCAGGCAGTCTTACTGGATCTAGATGGCACGTTACTAGACAGTCTGCCTGATCTTGCCGCTGCGGCGAATGCCATGCGCGTTGACATGGATCTAGAAGCATTACCAGCGTCAGAAATCGGCACTTTCATCGGCAAGGGGGTCGACGTGTTAGTGGCTCGCGCCTTGACAGGCGACATCAATGCGCCCCCGCCAATGGCAGACAACCGATTCGAGCAAGCGCGTCACTGCTTTTATCAGCATTACGAAACACTCAATGGACAACGAGCCACGCTTTATGACGGTGTCTTGGACGGTTTGACAGCGCTCAAGGCCCAGGGGTTAGCGCTTGGCATAGTCACCAACAAGCCAACGGTGTTTACGCTGCCGCTACTCGAGCGCATGGGTCTGGCGCATTTCATGCAAACCGTGATTTGTGGCGATACCTGTGCGCAACGCAAGCCTGACCCTGAACCCATGTTGGCCGCCTGTAAAAACTTGAAAAGCACGCCTTCGCGCACCTTGGCGATTGGCGACTCCGTCAATGACGCCCTCTCAGCGCGGGCAGCCGGTTGTCGGGTGCTGGCCGTGCCTTACGGGTACAACGAGGGACAGTCAGTCACAGGCTTAGCCGTCGATGGTATAGTCAACAGTGTTTTAGAGGCGTCTGAGTGGTTATTGACGCACCAACCCGACTAATCAAAAGTGTCGGCCCGCCAAGCAGCTTATTGGTATGGCCCGCTGGTAACTCAGTGATGCGATCATGAAACATCCGACATCCGTTGTGTCTTTAACTAGCGCCCGTTGGCGCTGGTGGCGCGTGACCAACGGGTAGGCTTTGATTGTTGGTCGGTTAACGACCGAAATGCTTCGAATCAGCCCGCCCCAGTTAATGGTCGGGCTTTTTTATTGTTAGCGATTAGTTAACGCCTTGCCTGGCCTTTGTTTAATACCGAGACAGTAGACAACACGATGACCGAACTTGAATTCAAAGCCCTCGCCAGCCAAGGCTACAACCGTATTCCACTGGTAGATGAGACTTACGCCGATCTCGACACGCCCTTGGCGATCTACCTAAAACTCGCACACAGCGGCCCAAATGGCGGTAAGCACACCTGCTTACTTGAGTCGGTGATGGGAGGCGAGCGTTTTGGGCGGTATTCGTTCATCGGTTTGCCTGCACGAACCATCATACGATCGCGTGGTCGACGCACCGAAGTGATCACTGATGATGAAGTGGTCGAGGTGCACGAGGGCGATCCGTTGTCGTTTATCTCTGAATATCAAGATCGCTTCAAAGTCGCTTTGCGCCCCGGCATGCCACGTTTTGCGGGGGGGCTAGCGGGATACTTCGGCTACGACACTGTGCGTCACATCGAGCCACGGCTCGGACCGGCCAACAAGCCCTACCCAGACGGCATGGGCGAAGGACCACCCGACCTGTTGCTATTACATCTTGACGAGCTGGTGATTGTGGACAACGTTGCCGGGCGTATTTACCTGCTCGTTTACGCAGACCCTTCTCAACCGGAGGCCTATAGTAAAGCTGTCGAGCGACTAAAGGCTTTGAGGATCAAATTGCGCAAGCCCGTCGACACGCCATACAGTCACGCTAGTATGGCCACTGAAGAAATCCGCAGCTTTGACAAAGAAGACTATTTGGCCGCCGTGCGTAAAGCCAAAGCCTACATCGAAGCAGGCGATTTGATGCAGGTGCAAGTTGGGCAGGTCATCGCCAAGCCTTATCGTGATTCCTCGTTGTCGCTCTACCGCGCCCTACGGTCGCTGAACCCCTCGCCTTACATGTACTTTTGGAATTTCGGTGACTTCCAGGTGGTGGGTGCTTCACCAGAAATCCTGGTGCGGCAAGAAGCGCTTGCGGGATCCGATCCCGCTCACCCAGAGACCGAAGTCACCATCCGACCATTGGCAGGCACGCGCAAACGCGGCGCCACACCCGAAGAGGACCTGGCGCTAGCCAAAGAGCTGCAAGCAGACCCTAAAGAGCGTGCTGAACACGTGATGTTGATCGATTTGGCTCGTAACGACGTCGGCCGTGTGGCCAAGATTGGTAGCGTGTCGGTGACCGACACGATGACCATTGAGCGCTATTCGCATGTGATGCACTTGGTGTCCAACGTGACGGGTACGTTAGCGCCCGGCATGCGAAACATGGATGTTTTGCGAGCCACTTTCCCGGCGGGCACACTCACCGGTGCCCCTAAGGTGCGGGCGATGGAAATCATCGATGAACTCGAGCCCGTCAAACGCGGCATTTACGGTGGCGCCACAGGCTATCTGAGTTATGGCGGTGAAATGGACGTGGCCATTGCCATTCGTACCGGCATCATTCAAGACGGCATGCTTTATGTGCAGGCCGCCGCCGGCATCGTCGCGGACTCAGACCCAGAAAAAGAGTGGCAAGAAACCGAGGTCAAAGCCCGTGCCGTTTTACGAGCCGCTGAGCAGGTGCAAAGCGGACTCGACACCCCCATCGGATAAGGTTGATGACTGTGACTTCAATCGACCATTCTGTCACCATTCGTTTCAAACAATCAAGGGGATGTGATGTCTAAGATCCTAATGTTAGACAACTACGACTCGTTCACATACAACCTCGTGCAATATTTCGGCGAACTCGGCGCTGAGGTCCTGGTTCATCGCAATGACCAGATCACGTTAGATGAAATCGAAGCATTGGCGCCTGACCATATTTGCGTCTCCCCTGGCCCATGCTCGCCCAATGAAGCCGGTATTTCTGTGCCCTTGATTTCAAGGTTCGCAGGCAAAATCCCTATCCTTGGCGTTTGTTTGGGTCATCAAGCCATCGGCGCTGCCTTCGGCGGTCGAGTGGTCAGAGCCAAAGTCATCATGCATGGCAAAACCTCTGAAATCACACACACAGGCAGCGATGTTTTTATGAACCTGCCATCACCTTTTACGGTCATCCGTTACCACTCACTGGCGATCGAGCGCGAGACTTTACCCGATTGCCTTGAGATCACGGCAGAAACCGCCGACGGCGAAATCATGGGTGTTCGCCACAAAACCTTGCCCGTCTACGGGGTTCAGTTCCATCCCGAGTCAATTTTGAGTGAGCAAGGGCACGCCATGCTACAAAACTTCCTTAAGCTTGAACAGCCTGCAACAGAAAAGGCATGACCATGATCACTCCTAGTGAAGCGCTCTCACGCTGCATCGAACATCGCGAAATTTTTCACGATGAAATGTTGCATTTAATGCGCACGCTCATGAGAGGCGACATGTCGCCTACCATGGCGGCAGCGCTCTTGATGGGTTTGCGCGTCAAGAAAGAAACCATCGGTGAAATCACCGCAGCCGCCACGGTCATGCGTGAATTCGCCACGCCCGTGTCAACGCCTAACCCGGAGGATTTATTGGATCTGTGCGGAACGGGTGGCGATGGCACCAGTACCTTCAACATTTCGACCACCGCTATGTTTGTGGCCGCTGCTGCGGGTGTGCCAGTGGCCAAACACGGCGGACGCAGCGCATCTTCACCAAGTGGTAGTGTTGATATTCTGGAAACACTGGGCGCTCGGGTTGACCTCGGTCCTGAGCAAGTTGCCCAATGTATTGCCGAAATCGGCATTGGCTTCATGTTCGCTCAACAGCATCACAGTGCCATGAAGCATGTGGCACCGGTTCGCAAAGAACTCGGCGTGCGCACCATTTTCAATATTCTCGGCCCTTTGACCAACCCAGCCAACGCCAAAAACCAAATGATGGGCGTCTTCCATCGGGACTTGGTGGGCATTCAGGTCCGCGTGCTGCAATCCTTAGGGTCAAACCATGTGCTGATTGTTCATGGCATGGATGGCATGGATGAAGCCTCACTTGGTGCAAGCACACTAGTGGGCGAGTTACGCGGCGGACAGATTTTTGAGTATGAGATTCATCCCGAAGATTTCGGGTTGGATATGGTGTCTAACCGCGGCATCAGGGTCAACTCAAAAGATGAGTCTAAGGATTTGGTGCTAGCCGCTTTAGACAACAAGCCTGGCACTGCCCGTAACATCGTGGCCTATAACGCGGGTCTTGCCATCTATGCGGGCAACCGGGCCGAAAGCATTGCTGATGGCGTTAAACAAGCGTTTGAGTTGATTGCAAATGGCCAGGCGCGCGACAAACTAGAGCAGTTTTGTGCATTAACAAGGAAATTGGCGGCATGAGCAACATTCTGGATGAAATCTTGGCCGTCAAAGCCGAACAAGTCAAAGCGGCTAGACATTTGCGTAGTGAGGCCGACATGTTGCGCGAGGCCATCGCCCGCCAAGACCTTAGAGGGTTTGCGGCAGCCATTGAAGACAAAATTGCTGCCGGCAAACCCGCGGTGATTGCTGAAGTCAAAAAGGCGTCGCCTTCTAAAGGCGTTTTGCGAGAAGACTTCCAACCCGCCCAGATTGCCGCATCCTATGCGGCTGGAGGTGCGGCTTGCCTGTCGGTGTTAACTGACGTCAAATTCTTTCAAGGGTCACACGACTATTTGCGCCAAGCCAGAGCCGCTTGTGCGTTACCCGTGCTTCGTAAAGACTTCATGATTGACCCGTACCAGGTGATTTCAGCGCGAGCCATGGGCGCGGACTGTATCTTGCTGATCGTGGCGGCACTGGAAACATCCCGTATGCTGGAGCTTGAAGCTTGTGCCAACGACCTCGGTCTAGATGTGTTGGTGGAAATTCATGACGAGTCCGAACTCGAACAAGCGCTGAAACTAGAAACCAGCCTGCTGGGTATCAATAATCGCAACTTAAAGACTTTCGAAACTTCTTTAGACAATACCTTGCGACTGCTACCTCAGGTACCCAGTGGCAAACGAGTCATCACGGAAAGCGGTATTTTTGAAAAAAAAGACGTCGAACTGATGCGCGCCAACAGTGTGGAGGCGTTTCTTGTGGGGGAGGCGTTTATGCGCGCTGACGATCCTGGCCAAGCACTGACCAAACTTTTCTTTTAGGCCGGGATTATTCTAATCACCGGCCTAGGTGTACTAATCCCGCTTCAAACCGCAAGTATTTGTTCCCAAGATGGAGTAAGCGGGGCAGACACGAAATAGGCCTGTGGCCAATGGCACCACACCAATCCAGCCCCAAACCCCAATGGTCCCGGACAGTGATAAGGCGATTAACACCAGGCCTCCGATAATCCGAACTGCGCGATCAATGGTTCCAACGTTCGCTTTCATCGTGATTACTCCTTTAAGTAACAGCGTTACTTTTTGCCTTGACTACAGTACAACCCATACAACGTTTGCATGATTTGCAGGACCGATTGGCTCGCTAGCTTGTAATAGATGTATTTCCCTTCTCTACGCGTAGACACCAAGCCCTCATCACGCAGAACACCCAGTTGCTGAGAGAGCGTAGGCTGACGGATATCGGTCAATGTTTCCAATTCGCCGACGTTGAGCTCCGCATCAATCAAATGACATAAAAGCATTAATCGGTCTTCATTGGCCATGGTTTTTAACAGCGAACATGCCTTGCCCGCTGAGGCGCGTAATTCTTTCAGCGAATCCGCTGACAATAAAGCCGCCGTGCTCATCGAGTTGCCCTATTTGTATACATGTTAAAGACCCGTTAGGGGTCTACTCTGCGCCAGACTACGACACGTCATTGTTTTTTCCTAAAAGCTACCATAAGATTATTATATTTACAAATAAAGTGTTTATCCATAGAATAAAGATATAGAAAGCAGTTATTTGGAGGTATTCACTATGCGTTGCAAACACTTTTTCGACCAAGACACCTCAACCTTCACCTACGTTGTCGATAACGGGCCCGGTACAGCCTGCGCCATTATCGATTCTGTGCTGAGCTACGACCCAAAATCCGGACGCACGCACACCGAAGGTGCTGACGAGATCATTGCTTACGTCAAGGACAACGCACTGAAGACTGAGTGGTTATTGGAAACCCATGCACATGCCGACCATTTGTCGGCCGCGCCTTACCTACGACAAAACCTCGGCGGCAAAATCGCCATCGGCTCTGCCATCAAGACCGTACAGGGCGTCTTTAAAAAGGTTTTTAATCTAGATCCGTCATTTGCCTTAGACGGCTCACAGTTTGATCATTTGTTTGAACCTGATGAGACTTTTTTCATTGGCGACATCAAAGCACAAGCTTGGCATGTCCCAGGTCATACGCCCGCAGACATGGCTTATTTGGTCAACGATGACACGGTTTTTGTGGGTGACACGCTGTTTATGCCTGATGTGGGATCGGCTCGCTGTGATTTTCCGGGGGGAAATGCCGACACCCTATACGCATCGACACGTCGCCTCTTATCCCTACCGCCAGAGACGAAACTAATGATGTGTCACGATTACCCTCCTGATGGCCGTCCTGTGCGATCCGAAACAACAGTGGCTGAGGAATTGGCAAAGAACATCCACCTGCACGATGGCGTTAGTAAAGATGAGTTTGTGCACATGCGCACCACACGCGATGCGACACTAGCCATGCCTACGCTCTTGCTGCCATCGATTCAAGTCAACATACGTGCCGGTGAGCTTCCACCTGCTGAAGATAACGGAGTACATTATCTAAAAATTCCTATCAACGCCGTATAGCAGAGGCGCGATGTTTGAATACGCTGAGTCAGACCCCACTGTCACCGATGAAGAGGCAAAGTCGGTCATTCCGAAGCTAAGGGCCGAGTTACTAAAAGCTCAATACCGGCACTTACAAAAGAAAGATCGTGCGCTTCTCTTACTTGTCGGCGGCATTGACGGCGCCGGTAAAGGCGATACCATCAATTTGCTTAACGAGTGGATGGATCCTCGCCATATCAGCACCATGGCGTTTCCTCCACCCACCAAGGATGAGCAGGCCTATCCCCCTCTTTACCGGTTCTGGTTGAACCTACCCGCCAAGGGCAGTACGGGTATCGTGTTTGGGTCAGGCTATGCCCCCTTGGTGATCGAAGCCGCACAGAAGCATCCCAACGCGAAAGCCCTAGAAAAGATGATTCTGACTGCGCGCCGTTATGAGGCGGACCTTGTGGCCAACGGCGTCCAGGTCATTAAGCTGTGGTTTCATTTGTCGCGTGATGCGCAAAAAGCGCGCGTCAAAAAATTAGAGAAGAATCCTTCGACCGCTTGGAAAGTGGGTCCGACGGATCATGCAGTCAGCAAACGTTTCAAGCGGCTGCGTAAGGCCGCGCAACGCATCATTGAAGCAACAGATGCTGACCATGCGCCATGGGTCATCATCCCGGCAGCCGATGAGAACATGCGTAATATAAGTACTGCACAAGCCGTGCTTGCCGCGTTAAAAAAACGCACTGTGCGCGTGCCCGCGCTTCACGACCCTGCTGAACTACCCACCAAAAGAAGTTCACGAAACCCACTCGATGATCTTGACTATTCTCAGTACCTAGAAAAAGATGACTATGAAGATGAACTTTTACGGTGGCAGAATCGTCTAGCCAAGGCTGTACGACACCCTAAGTTCGTCAAACACCATGCCTTAATGCTGGTCTTTGAAGGTCAAGACGCCGCCGGTAAGGGCAGCACCATTAGACGCATCACCAAGGCCCTTGACGCACGGCAGTATCAAATCACACCTGTGGCCGCGCCCAAACAGTTTGAGCTTGATCGGCCTTACTTGTGGCGCTTTTGGCGAGAAGTGCCCAGACATGGTCGAATCGCTATTTTTGATCGATCCTGGTACGGACGAGTGCTGGTTGAGCGTGTCGAAAAATTAATTACGCGCCCCGTCTGGCAACGGGCATACACCGAGATCAATGCGTTTGAACAGCATTTGAGCCAACACGGCATCTTGATACTGAAGTTTTGGTTGGCGATTACGCCAGATGAACAACTACGACGCTTTAAGTCCCGCGAAGAACTGCCTTTTAAGCAATACAAAATCACCGATGAAGACTGGCGCAATCGCGAGAAGTGGAGCCAGTATCGACAAGCCACAGGCGATATGTTGGTTCACACGAACACCCCTCATGCGCCTTGGCACCCAATCTCATCAAACGACAAACGCCACGCCCGGATTGCCGTCATAAAGCAAATTGTCCAGTCGGTTGAAGCCGCCATCGACTCATGAGCCAGCAGTCATGCCCGCTATGCTTAGGCAACGCTCACTCGGACGAGCCATCGGCAGAGCAATCCGTATTGTTCTCACATGAACGCTGGCGGGTAGTGGATGCCCAAGAGCCCGCCTTTCCGTGTTTCACCCGAGTGATATGGCGCGATCACGTTAGCGAAATGACCGACCTTACGCCGCAATGGCAACAAGAGTTGATGATGGTTGTTTTCGAGGTCGAATCGGTCATGCGCCAAGTCTTGTCACCCAACAAAATCAATCTCGCCAGTTTAGGCAACCAAGTGCCCCATTTGCATTGGCATATTATTGCCCGATGGCATGATGACAGCGCATTTCCTCAGTCGATCTGGACGCCGCCCTCGCAAACAAGCGCAGCCGCTAAGCTTAGTATGGATCGCAGAGAACTGATTAAAAGTCGTCTTCCCGAGTACCATCAAACCTTGATCAACCGATTGCAACTTATATTTCCATGACGACTTCAACCACACCAACACCCTCGTGGCGTTCGATGCTATTCGTACCGGCCAACAGCGACAAGTTTTTAGCCAGCGCCTTACGGCGTGAAGCAGACGCTATCCAACTAGACCTTGAAGATGCTTGCCCGCCAGACTTAAAGGATGCCACGCGTGCAAAGATTGGCGAGTTAGCGACCCAAGCCACGCAAGCAGGTTTTGATGTGATTGTGAGAGTGAACCGACCATGGCGACTGCTCGTGCGTGATTTGGAAGGATGCGTACACCCTTCTATCAAAGCGCTGACACTTCCCAAAGTACCCGATGCTGGTTTTATCCGTGCCGTGTCCGAAGTGCTCGACGAGGTTGAGCAAGAAAAGCAGTTGCCCATTGGTCATACGCGCCTCATCGCCATGATCGAAGACGCGGATGCCTTGGCGCGACTTGACGAAATCGCACAGTCTCATCCACGCCTTTACGGCATGATTGTGGGCGCCGAGGACTTGGCTGTTTCCATGCAAATGGCCGTTGACACCGATACGCTTTATCTACCCAATGTGATGGTGGTTGCCGCCTGCCGTCGTGCGGGCATTACCCCACTCGGATTTGTTGGATCTGTGGCCGACTTTGCCGACCAAGAGAAGTTTCAACAAACCGTCCAACGGGCTGCCAGGCTTGGATTTGAGGGCGCATTCTGTATCCACCCCTCGCAAGTCAATGCCGCCAATCAAGCGTTTAGCCCCGATCCTGACGCGGTCAAACGTGCGCGTGACTTACTCGCCACATTTGAAGCTGCCATGACTGCTGGACAGGCCACCTGCACGTTCGAGGGTCGCATGGTTGACGCACCCGTTGTGATGCAAGCCAGGCAACTGATTGACAAAGACGACGCGCATAAAGCCATGCTCGCTAGGCGAGAGGCGGCCAAATCCGGCGCCTAATTTGATGCCTAGCAATACCCTTGTCAGTCCGGCGGCACTTGCCACCGATAGCCTACCGCCATGCTGGCAAAGGGTATTGGGACAGCCCGCTTTGCAGTCAACGCTTGAGCAACTTAAAACCGCCATCGCTCAAGAGCTCGCGCACTCGGAGGTCATCTTTCCTGCTGACCCATGGCGCGCATTACGGCTTGCACCACTTTCCACTGTCAAAGTCGTGATTCTTGGTCAGGACCCTTATCACGGTCCTGACCAAGCGCAGGGCTTGGCGTTTTCTGTGGGCAATGACATCAAAACCCCGCCTAGCCTGCGCAATATTTTTAAAGAAATTACACGCGATGAGCGTCTAGCGCGGCCTACTCTTCAGTCCCCGCCAGACAACGATTTATCGCGCTGGGCAGAACAAGGCGTCTTACTTTTAAATAGCGTATTGACGGTACGTGCAGGCCAGGCGGCGTCACATGCCCGCCTAGGATGGCAGGCTATCACTGAACAATTGATTTCTGCAGTCGCTCAGTCATCCCAGCCGGTTGCCTTTCTCTTATGGGGCAATCATGCACAAGCGGTTGCATCGTCCATTGAAACGACTGCAACCCACTTGGCAAATACCGAGCCCGGACCCCGTTTGATTCTAAAGGCTAACCACCCATCGCCATTATCGGCGAGCCGCGGTCCAACACCCTTTATCGGCTGCAACCACTTCAGTACTGTCAATCAGTGGTTGATCGAACAGGGCTGCCAAGCCATCACGTGGTGATTGATGATGGGCTGGGTTAAGTTGAGGTAAGGTGAGCCCTCTAGCGTGGCAGTAAATGCTCTCCACGAATCAAATCCTCGAATGTTTCGCGTTCGCGAATCAAATGGCAATCTTCACCATCAACCAGCACTTCAGCAGGCCGTCCACGCGAGTTGTAATGGCCAGCCATGACAAACCCATAGGCGCCCGCAGACTCTATGGCTAGGGTATCGCCGGGGGCTAAGCGCAACTCTCGGGCGCGCGCCAACCAGTCGGCACTTTCACAGACCGGCCCCACCACTTCATAGACCATGGCTGGCGAATCGCTCAACGTCAACGGTAAAACGCCATGCCAAGCCTCATAAAGGGCGGGGCGCATCAAATCGTTCATCCCGGCGTCCACAATCGCAAACTCACGGTCTTCGGTGTGTTTTAAATACTGCACGTCAGTGAGCAACACGCCCGCATTACCCACCAATGAACGGCCGGGTTCTAGGACCAGTTGCAAATGCGACAAGCCCCGAACCGCCAAACGCTCAAATACGGCATCTAGCAGAGTCTTAGGCGCCAACGGGGTCTCATCCTCATAACGGATACCCAAGCCACCGCCCAAGTCCAAATGGGCTAATTGAATACCCTTTTCTTGGAGCTGTTCCATCAGGTTAAGTAGCTTGTCTAACGCATCAAGATAAGGGCTAACTTCTGTGATTTGCGAGCCAATGTGGCAATCGACGCCCACCACTCGCAAGCCAGGCAACTGACTAGCCAACTCATAGGCCGCGAGGGCAGACTCAATCGCGATACCAAACTTATTTTCTTTTAACCCAGTCGAAATGTAAGGATGGGTTTGCGCATCAACATCGGGATTCACCCTGAGTGACACGGGTGCAACTTTGCCCAATCGGACCGCTACGTCGGATAGCCGTTGCAACTCCGGCTCGGACTCCACGTTAAAACATTTCACCCCGGCTTCAAGCGCTTGCTCCATTTCCCACACTTGTTTACCGACACCAGAAAAAACCACCTTTCCAGGATCACCGCCAACAGCGAGCACTCTTGATAACTCGCCCCCTG
>JAWOGG010000066.1:0-5175 GCA_046497085.1 Orrella sp. | reverse complement strand
ACCACCAAAAAGATCGGGAAGGTGCCAGGCAGTGACTTCATGCGCTCACCCCAGCTAAAGCCCGTCAATGGCTTACCCAAACCAGGTTTGAACTTCGCCATGCCGATGATCAATGCAACATAGATCAAGGCTGAAGTGATGCCTGGCAAAAAGCCCGCGACCAACAAGGCGCCAACGGATTCCTCAACGATGATGGCGTAAATAACCAAAATCGCGCTTGGCGGAATCAAAGTCGCCAACGTACCACCTGCTGCCACCACGCCAGCAGCCAAAGTTCGGTCGTAACCATACTTCAACATGTCAGGGATGGCTGTTCTGGCAAACACGGCCGCTGTGGCTGTACTAGCGCCAGAAACCGCTGCAAAACCGGTAGCCGCCATCACCGTGGCAACCGCCAAACCGCCAGGCAGCCACCCTAACCATTTTCGGCCGGCATCAAATAAAGCCTCTGTGATACCCGCATGAAAGGCCAGAAAGCCGATAAGGATAAACATCGGCAACACACTAAGTGTGTAGGTAACTGCCTTTGAGTGCGGAATGGTACCTGCCAAAGACAGACCTGAATCCCAGCCAATAATGGCAACCAAACCGAGCGTGCCAACCAAAGCGGCTGCCAAATAAACACGCATCCCCATGAAAACCATGATTACTAGGGCGATAACGCCAACAATTCCAATGGTAAAACTATCCACGATCTGTGCTCCCCTTGGAATCTTCGATCTCTTTCTTAGCCAAATCCTCTTCCGTCAAAATCAATGGCACGGCAAACGGTTCACTTTTGGGGTTCCATAACAAACGGCCGTAACCAATCGTTTGGATCAGCATACGCAGCAGCAACACCACGAAAGCGATCGGTACCAATAGCTTCGAGGGCCAAACCTTATATTCCATGTCAATGGTGCTATCACCACTTTCATAAGCGCGAATAAAGTGTTCCCAACTAAAGAAGATCAAGATGGCAATCAGAAAGAGCGGTGCCATGGTCGTCAAAAACTCAAGAAACCACCGAGCCCGACCGTGAAACATTCGCACAAACAGATCCATGCGCACGTGTCCTCCAAGACGCTGGCAGTAAGCCACCGCTAGGAAGGCGAAGGTTGCCATCGACAGTTCAACCAAGTCGATGTAACCCATGAAGGGTTGGTCTAGGATTTGACGGCCAAGTACTTGACCAATACCCAAGAACATCAAAAAGAAAATGCAGATCGCTGCCAACAAGGCAAACAGGTCTTCGACCTTGGAAAGCCATTTGTCGGCCCAGACCAGCCCTGGTGGGCCACTGGTCGGCGTGTGTGGGGTTTGAGTTTGCATAAAATCGCTGCTACTGATGATTTGTGATTGGAATTAAAAGAGAGCAACTCGCGCACCGACCGGTTACGCGAGCTGCTCTTTCACCACACTATTTTATTATTGTTGCTTTGGCGTCTCTGCCGCCGTTTGAATGATCAGGTCAATGATTTCCTGACCATCAAACTTGTCCTTGTTGGCTTCAACCCACTCGCCCCAAACGGGCTCAGCGGCAACTTCTTTAAACTCTGCCAACTGCTCAGGTGTGTAGAGAATTTCCTCGAGCTCAGCCTTGAACTTAGGCAAGTTCACCTTATCGATGTCTTGATAAGCTTGGGCTTGAACACGGTAGACCTCTGGGCGCAGCTCCTCTAGCAACTCTTTGTACTGAGGAGGAAGCTTTTCATAGGAAGTCTTGTTGAACACGGTTGGGCAGGCCGATGTGCCTGGTGACATGTTGTTGGTGAACCACTCTGACACCTCAGGAATCTTATAGGCAGCCTGAGCGTATGTATATGGGAATGACGCCGCATCCATGGTGCCACGCTGCATCGAGGTATAAACCTCGGTAGCTGTCGTGGTGGTTTTGATGGCACCCAACTTCACCATGGCATCACCGATACCACCGCCGGCGCGCACACGCATGCCTTTCCAGTCTTCCAGATTACGTGGAGGCTTACCGTTACCCAAGAACTCGTACTGAGGCATCAAGGCACCGGCATAAACCATGCCATTCCACTGATCCATGTCTTTGACGAATGCTGGGTGCGCATAGAGCTTTTCGCGAACGGCTTGGTTCACATTCCAATCACCCAATGGCAAGAACGGCAATGAGAACACCATAAAGGCTGGGTTCTTTCCTGGGTGGTAGAAGTTACAGAATGATGCGCCGTCCACGGCACCGATCTTGATGCTGTCTAGGTTTTCACGGGCTTTGGAGAATTGCTCACCGTAGCCAATGTTGATTGTGAAGTTACCACCAGTTTTTTCTTTGACTTGCTCAGCCAAGTATTCGAGACCAGCGGTAAAGGCACGTGGGTTACCCCACATAGAATAGCGCCACTCAACCTTGGGGCCTTCGACCTCAGCGGCTTGAGCGGCAGTGCCTGCAGCCGTAAAGCTCAGCGCCATTGCTGATACGAGTAATTTCTTAGTGATTTTCATAAAGTGTCTCCGGCTATGCGCACAGCGTTCCGTCTGATAACCAAAACGAACGCTTAACGCTGTCAAATGATCAAACCCTCATGCCCATCGGTTGCGCTTAACCGCACCCTAGGATCGTTTAAGGACAGCCGAATGCTAGCACCCTGGTTGCACTGTTTTTACTGGGGTATTCCCGTGGCAAGAGAGTCTTTAGATCGGTGAAGTGGTGCCATGAGACTTAAGGCACCACCACCAGACCCCACAAAAGTCATTGATCATTCATGGTTTCGGCGCTTTTTGCATGATGCTCAAAAAGAGGTCGCTAGACAACCAATGGCGCAACCACCGCTTGACCGCGGGGTTTACCGCGCCGTCGAACCAATCTGGATCCACACCGGCGAACTGCCTCACGAACGGAAAAATCAGCATGTCCTGCACCATAGATCTATCGCCACCGATAAAGGCCGTGTTTTGCAATTGCGAAGCCAGCGGCGCTATCAAGGCCGCCATTGCCTGCTCACGGGCTTGAACAGGGTCCTCTTCAGGAAAACGTGAGGCGTACTTGTAACGGTCGAGCTGGCGCTTGAACTCCCCCTCGGTACGTGCCAACAGATCCATGGCAAACGGATCGCCCCAACCTCGCAACCAATCATCGGGGTCTCGGACATTCAAGGCCCAACGAACGATGTCCAGACTTTCATCGATCACCGTACCGTCGGTCAGGCAGAGCACCGGCACAGTGCCTTTGGGCGACGCCGCCAGCATAGCGGCTGGTTTGTTGCGCAAATCAATCTCAACCGTGCAGACCGCTATCTCAGCCACCCGCAATGCCATTCGAGCCCGCATGGCGTACGGACACCTACGGTAGGAGAAAAGAAGCGGTAAATCACCTGTTTTTGTGGATAACGTCATGGACAAAGTCTAAGGCAATACGAACGCTTATTCCAAGGCAATCAAGTATTGGATTGAAGGTTGGGTTGGCGCATATGGCGAAAGTTGGTTAGACTAAAAAAGTCATTGAGCAATGGGCAAGCCTAAATTTTGGTTTGTGTTGCCCCCCAACATTACCCATTGCTTCGGGCGTTTTGATAGGCTCTGCCTACTTAAGACAAAGCACCAATTGCTCATCGAGCAACCGTTGTCCTGACAAAACAGCGGGCACAAGCTGGTGTCACCGAATGTGGCACTCCATCGGGTATGTGGCGTTGGCAGGTTTCGACGATCCACACTAGATAGACATTTGATTCATCCGAGTCAACAAGCCCCTAGGGCTTGAAACATAGCGGAGAACTCACGCATGAAACTTGTAAAAAAATCCTACCTAGCAGCCATGACCGTTGCGCTTAGCGCGGTCGGCACGGGCGTTGCCCAAGCCGAATGTGGCAATGTCACCATTTCTGAAATGAACTGGGCTAGCGCTCAAGCAGCCGCCCGGGTCGATCAATTCATCCTCGCCAATGGCTACGGTTGTAACGCTGAAACCTTGCCAGGCGACACCGTCCCAACAGCCACATCCATGAGCGAGAAGGGAAGCCCCGACATCGCCCCTGAATTGTGGATGAACACCGTCAAGGACCAAATCGACGGCGCCGTTGCTGCCGATCGCTTGGTTATTGTTGGCGATGTGCTTGAAGATCCTGCCAAAAATGCAGGTGAAGGCTGGTGGATCCCTCAATACATGGTCGATAAAAACCCAGAATTAGCCACTATTGAAGGCGTCAAAAAGAATCCCGACCTCTTCAAAGATCCTGAAGATCCCAGCAAAGGTCGCGTGGTGGGTTGCCCATCAGGTTGGGCTTGCCAGATCATCACCAACAACATGTACAAAGGCTTCGACATGGAAGAAGCCGGCTTTAACTTGGTTGACCCCGGTTCAGGTGCTGCCTTGTCAGGTGCCATCACCAAGGCCTACAATCGCGGACAAGGCATCTTGACATACTACTGGGCACCAACATCCCTGCTCTCAAAGCTTGATATGGTGCGTGTCGATATGGGTCCTTACGATGCCAAAGAATTTGAGGCTTGCACCGGATCGGCGGACTGCGTTGATCCAAAGCCTAACTCCTTCCCTGTGACTGAGATCAAGACAGTCGTGTCCACCGAGTTCGCCAACAACAATCAAGCGCCAATGGATTATCTGAAATCCCGTGTCTGGACACCAGAAGCCTTTGGCGCCGTGTTGGAATACATGGAAGAAGAGCAAGCTGACGGTCAAGCCGCTGCCGAGTGGTTCTTGCAAAACAACCCAGAGGCATGGACCAAGTGGGTACCAGCTGACGTCGCAGCCAAAGTCAAGGCCGCACTGTAATTAGTCAGTCATTGACTAATGACGGTATCTTGCCGTCATCGCAGGCCATCCGTTTAGACACGGGTGGCCTGCCGCCAAACAATCCGATGAATAACAAAGGCGGGCATGATGTTTTGGTCCAATGAATTTCCACAAATCGCCGATCGATCCCTCAGAGAGTTGTCTAAGGGGATCGATAAAGGCTATCTGACGTTTTCTCGCGAATACGGTGCTGCAATTGAAGCGTCCTTTGAACCACTCCTTTATTTCCTGATTTGGTTCGAAAAAATGCTCTTGGGCTCCCCCTGGTGGATAGTGGTGCTAGGTACGGCAGGTGTAGGCTACCTTGCGTCACGCCGTTGGAAATTATTCGCAGGTATTGTCGTTGCCCTCTGTTTGATTGGTATTTTCGGGATGTGGGAAAACACCATGCGAACAATGGCCATGATTTTGGTCTG
>JAWOGG010000238.1:0-21086 GCA_046497085.1 Orrella sp. | reverse complement strand
AGCATTATGGGCTAACGCCTGAGCAAGCCGAGCTTGGTGGCTTAAACCCCAAGATGTTCAACTCTTTTCTTGACGGCTCAAAACCCGCCATCGAATCGACAGCCATTTGTAACGCCACGGGCCTTGTCGCCCCACCTGACGGCCTGACTTATCCCCCAGCCAGCGTGGATGACATTCCGTTTGTTTGCCGGCCTATCGCCGAGGGTGGTGTTCTACATCAAAAGGGGCAAGTCGAGGTGGTGTCCTCACTAGAGCGCGATGGACGCGCAATTCCCTATGACATTCGATTTGGGGTGTTCGTCGTGTTTGAGGGTGACACCGACTATATCCAACACTGTTTTAAAGAGTACATGGTGCGTACCGACCCATCGGGGCGCTACGCTTGCCTATACAAACGTTGGCACTTGATCGGCCTAGAAGTGGGCATCTCAGTGGCCTCGGTGGGTTTGCGCGCTGAGTCGACCGGGTCACCCACATGCTTAAATGCCGATGTGGTCGCCACGGCCAAGCGCGACCTGAAACCCGGCGAAATGCTAGATGGCGAAGGCGGCTACACGGTGGCAGGTAAATTATTCCAAGCAGAGAAATCAATGAAGTTTGGTGGCTTACCGCTTGGTTTGGCACACAACTTAAAGGTCGTGCGTCCTGTGAAAGCTGGGCAGTCACTGTCTTGGGCTGATGTGGCCGTTGACGACAGCCTGCAAGCTTACAAACTTCGCCGTGAAATGGAAAAAACCTTTCAGGTGAGTTGATTGCGACCCAACGATCACTATCTGTTGTCCTGATCTTTGTGGCGCGAAGCCTCAAACACAAACCACAGGATCAGGACCGGAAATCCGACCATGGCAATACCCAGTAGCCAGTCAATGCCCAATCGGTCAACCACGATGGCGCCCAAAGACACCCCAAGTGCTTGACCTAGTAGTAGACAAGAAGAAGACAAAGAGACGGCCGTGCCACGCAAACTAGGTGCCATTTGCGTGGCACGAGTCTGCAAGACAGCATGCACAAAGTAGTACCCCAAGCCGGTGGCCGCACTAGCGAGCAAAGCCCAACCCCACCACGGGGTGAACAGGTAGAGGACATAACAAAGGCATACGATGGCGCCACCTAACCGCACCATCGGAATCTCACCGAGTCGGGCAATCAACCAACGGGCGTTAAACACATAAGCGAAGGCACCAACGGCAAATAAACCGGCGGTCGCGCCGGCAGCTGCCGAGCTCATGCCGTGTTTCTCTTGCAAAAAGGTAGGAATATAAGACAGCACACCAAACACCAACGCGCCTTCCAGCAAAACAGTCACCACCACCACCCGAGCCCAGCGCACCCTTAAAACAGTGACTATTGGCATGACGATCGCGCGCCAACCCTTGGCGTTTGTACCTGATGAGTCATTTGAGACAGACTCTTGAGCCAAGTGGCGCTGCGACCACAACACACTGCCGACAACGAGATACACCACCGCCAGAAAATAAAAGGCACCCTGCCAACCCACTGTGTCGGTAAAAACGCCGCCGATAAACTGTCCTGACGTGATCCCCAAGATCGTACCGATGGTGAATTGCGCCAAGGTCGTCTGACGTTGTTCATAAGGGATGTGGTCACCAATCCAAGCCATCGCAAGCGGCACGATCGCCGCACCTGTAATCGCAGACACAATTCGGGCGGCCAACAACCACTCGAAACTCGGTGCCAAAGCCACCAGCAGACTACCGCCCGAACAGGCTAAGGTCGCAAGCGACAAGGTTTTGTATTTACCAAAACGATCGCCGATGGGCCCAAAGACAAACAACATCAGACCGTAAGCGATCGCAAAAACAGTCACCACCTTAGCGGCTTGGCCCGTGGTGATATCGAACTCTTGAGCCAATTGCGGCAATGCTGGGTCGAGTACCCGGATGGTGCTGGTACTGGCAAACGAGGCCAATGCCAGCAACCACACCATTCGACGATTGGGCGCGAGGGTTTTAGCGGTAGCGGGTGGCGAATCGGACATAAGTAAAACTCAAACGGTGTAATGTGTTTTACCCCAGCGGCGCGCTTGTACGGTGGGTATTTTTAGGGGTTGTAGCGCCACGAAGATGATCACCGTCTTCAAAGCGGGCCGCTAGGGCACTGCCACAGCGGGCGTTGGGGTTGTGTCAGTTGCCATGCCCGTCACTATCGGCCATCGCAACACCGTCAACAAGATGGGTTAACCGGTCGCATAACCCTATGACGAAACCTGAGCGAGCATGTCTTGAAAAATAATGTATTTGATCGCTCGCAACAGTCGTAAATCACTTGCCTGCTGCAACCCTCCTGCCTGCGAGGCCGACCGATTCACCATCTCGATGTGTTCAATCACAACGTCTAATTCAGACGAGATTTTCTTCGTCATATTCTGCAACTCGCGCTCGGCTATGGTGGCTGTCAATCCCAGTGCTAAGCCAGCTCGTATCAATGACTCACGATTGACCGCTGCAAAAGTCTCGGCGCTAGGCAACGGAATCATCATCTGTAAGTGTGGCCAAATTGCTCTTTCGTCGGCATACGCACGGGTGTGATAAACCGCCGTGCTTAAAAGATCGTAGAAAGGACATATCTCAACACCGGCATTCGAGATGCCAAACGACAAGTTTTTGAGGTGAATGTCATCGTTACCTATCAGTACATTGAACAGTAACCACTTGAACAGTTCAAGCCTAGCTCGTGCTTTATTAGTGCAAAGCGCAATGCATTGCGCCAAGGACTCAAGACTGGCCGCCGAATACTTATAAGCACGTGGTTTATTCAACAACTGACAGGCGTCCACAATGTGTCGGCGCTGGGTTTTGCCGTTCATGAACAACTCACGATCGAAACGTTCGACCACATAGACAGGTTCAGGTACGTAAAGCCGATAAACCAATGGCGTGGGCAATCCCACTCGGTTTGCCAGCGTCATCATTGCGAACTCGTTTATGACTGAATTTGGGTAATCTTCGCTCGCATGTTCAGGCTTAAGAAGATGGGTTGACGGCTCTATGCCTTGTGGCTCAAAGAGCTGACCGTCTTTGTAAACCACCAAGAGCTTATCTTGAGCACCTGCCACCGACATTCGTTTGGGGGCCTCATGGCTTAACGACGTTCTCGGTAACTGTTGGATCCGCCGACTGAGATCAGGAAAACTCAACGGTGCTATGGTGCCAGAACCGGTTAATTCCTCGCTCGCCGGAACCAACACCAATGAGCCTGCGGACTCTGCGCCCAAGTACTGGATCAGTGCAAACGAATCGTCGCCCCCAATGCCGGCTTGTTTGCTAAGCAAGACCCGTTGCGTTTCCTCGGGCAATAAATTATCGAAATACCACTGCACAGTTCGTTTAGATGAGCCATCAACATGTGAAAGGTGCGCCCTAGGCAACTCTGGCGACAAATCAAATGAACCAGCTGACTTAGCCCACGCTGCTTCATATTCGAACGACCACACATCGTTGTCCTCAGAAAGCGTTCCAATGACGTCATCATTCATCCCGACCAACAAACGACGCATACGTCAGTCCTTCTTAAATTCATTTGGCTTTATGGTGGCCAAGGACTTCTCCAAATGCGTCTCGGCAGCTGTCGGCACATCGACTTTGAGGTGAAGCCCAATCTCATCCAATACCTTCAGTACCAAACCCAACCGAATGGTTTGCTTGCCATGCTCAAAATCAGACACAAACTGTTTACTCACCCCAGCAAATCCGGCCAAGTCATCCAAACGAACATTGGTGCTTTTTCGAACACTACGCAATATTCGTCCTAAATCGCGAACCTCAGTAATTCTTATTTCCATGGCATTTATTCCTACGATAGCAGGCATTATTGATTGTTTAAATCAGAATATCATTTATTTCCTATGATCGCAGGTTTTTTGCCAAAATAGCCCAATGCAATCCATTGATTCCTACGATCATAGGAATTTTGTTAGTCATGACAATGATTGTTAACGCTAACCCAAGCCCTCTGTCATGCCTTTGAGCTCAAGACTTGCAAGCGTGCCAAAGCATCGTCATCCAGCCCATCGGGTATGGGATAGCCCGGGCCCGCCGCTTGCGCCGGACAATGTAGTCACCAACGGCAGTTGGCGATTCGACACGCCCTTTGGCCTAATTGAACTGAAGACCGTATTGAATGCGTCGCGCACGAGGATAGGACTGCGACTGGAGATCCTTGAGGCATAGCCTCTTTTTCGTCAGCCATTGTGCAAGCCGATAATGGCTTGTTTAACGGCAACCTGAACGGCGCAGGCTATCGTGCGTGCGTCTACATCATCGATCTTGCATTGCTTGGGCTTTCCCCTTTGGTTGCGCTTAAGAATAGTGACTCATAGCAATGAGAAAGCGTTTGCGAATCAAATGAAAACTTCGATGGCTTGCTACGCCAGTACGTTACAAAAAAAGTCCCATATAAAAGACCCATATGGTCAGTGATCACATATACACTCAAAACAATTAGGTTTTAAAACGCCATACGAAATGTTTCACCAATCGTTTCACCAATCCTTAAACCGCGTTGAACGTCGTATTTAAAACAACCCTAGATAGAAACAATCATGATGCTACTTAAGCCGTTTGGCGCGCAACTGCTGGTTCTGATGAGCGCTGTCACTTTGTCTGCCTGCCAGATGGGCACACCCGATGATGCAGCAACTGTTGCCAATCAATCAACTGAGGCGAGCTGGCAATTGCCCACAACGCCACAAACTTGGCAAGCGATGAGCCGCACAGCCACGGGCATTACGGGTGACATCATTGTGAGTCGAGACGACATCGTTTTTCAAAACGGGGCGTCCATCCAAATCAAAGCCGTTGATCAAAACCTCGAGACCGGCACAACACTCTATCAAGTGACGTCAAAGAATAATCCCGTGTTGTTAAACGGCAATCTGTTGTGTGGCGAGGCGCCGGTGAACTATCTGACCTTGCAGCGTTCTGAGCCTGGGCAAACCGCCGATCTTTCCATGACGTTGTACTACTATCCTAAAACACTGCGCCTGCGAGATTTACCCCTAAGTGACCAGTCCGATACGACTCGCTCAATGTGCGCGATTTACAACTACATCCAGTGAGCTATCTTGCGACCCATCGCAATTGATTCGGTGTTGGGTCTTAAGCGGCTAGATCACTAGACAACAGATCATCGGGAACCAACACAATGGCCCCCTTGGTTTGACGGCTTTCAAGCATCTCGTGGGACTTGGCGGCTTGGCTAAGTGGCAACACAGCCTCTACATCTAAACGAACCGTCGGATCAGCAAGTAGCTCAAAGGCGTCTTTGGCCATCACTAGGATGTTGTCACGGTCACCTGTATAGGTTTTGAGCGTAGGGCGGCATACCCACAGTGATTTGGCATGCAAGCGTTGCAATGCAAAATTCTCAACTTGACCAGACGCTGTGCCATAGTTCACCACCAAACCTTTGGGTTCCAAACAATCAACCGACCCTTCAAAGGTGTCTTTGCCTACAGAGTCAAAGACGACGCTCACGCCCTTACCGGCTGTAAATGCGTCCACTTCTTTGACAAAATCTTGTGTGCGATAGTTGATGACGTGATCGGCACCCAGTGATTTGGCTAAGGCGGTTTTTTCATCTGAGCCGGCGGTGCCAATCACCACCAGACCCAAACGCTTTGCCCATTGAACCAATATCTGACCTACGCCACCAGCCGCTGCATGCACCAATATGCGGGTGCCGGCTGACAAGGGGCGCATTTGTTTCAATAGGTATTGTGCAGTGAGTGCACGCACCAAACCCGCTGCCACGCGAATATCATCAAGTCCTTCTGGCACCACCATAATACGGATTGCGCGAACCGCGACATGGGTACTGTAAGTGCCGACGCCGGCATTGGTGTAGGTCACCGTTTGTCCGATCGACAAATCTTTGACCTCATCACCCATGGCAACGATACGACCCACGCCACTGACGCCCGGTATGAAAGGTGGCTCTGGATTGTGAGAATGCGGTTGCCCAGCACGCAGATAAATATCCACAAAATTTACCGCCACAGCAGTGTGCTCAATGATCACTTCGTCGGGCTTGGGCATGGGTATGGTGATAGCCCGTGGCTCTAAAACCTCAGGAGGACCAATGCGGCTAACAAATACGGCAAATGGAGAATGCATGAGATGGGTTCAACCTTTATGAGTGTGCATTTTTACGATTAAATGGACAGACCCTTATCAACGGCCCTTAAAAACTGGCGGGCGTTTTTCTGCCCAAGCCGTGCGTCCCTCTTGCAGGTCTTCTGATGACATGACCACATCGATGTCACGTTCAAGGTCTGCCATGTCCAAAGTGCCTTGAGCAATACGAGTGAGGTGTTTTTTCATGCCGAAAATAGCCAATGGTGCCATCGACACCAGCGTCTCGGTCAGTTCTCGGGCCGTTTGTTCAAGCGATTTGTCATTGCACAAATGGGTCAAATAACCCACCCGCAGCATTTCTTCTGATTCGATTTTTTCTGCGGTAAGAAACAAACGTTTGGCAGTATTGATACCCATACGCGCCACATAGCGCTGCAAACCAGAGGGGTAGTAATGCAAACCCAAGCGAGCTGCGGGCATGAACATATTGGTCGCCTGGTCCCCTACACGAAAGTCACATGCCAAGGCTAAATCAGTGGCACCCCCATAGACACCACCTTGCAAAACAGCAATGGTCACAGGACGCGCCACTTCTAAAACGTTAACAACCGTATCGAAGTCAACCACGCGCTGGCCACCAAGCTTATTGATGTCGAAACCACTGCAAAAGTATTTGCCGGTTGATTCCAATCGCAATACTCGGATCTCCGGTATCTCATTGATTTTGAGTAGGTAGTCGTGGATACATTGCAAATCATCGGGGCCAAGACGATTGGCTTGGTCGGGGCGTTGCAATGTGATCACGGCGACGTGATCATCGATCGCCAGTGTTGGGGTTCCCATTTTTATTTTCCTGAGAGAGCCTTGTGAAACACTGATGGACAAGTTGTCCATCAGTGTTGTCAGTATCAACCGTGTCGATACTGACGCTAGGTTTTAATCAACCGATTTGGCGCGCTTGACACGCTCAAGTGTGAAAGCACCATTTTTACGCGCAAAAGTATCAAAGGCCTTGGCTGACTCAAACCCTGCCGCCTCGCTTCCAGACGCCAATAGTTTTTCCTGAACTTTAGGGTCTGCCAACACTTCTGACACGGTTTTGGATAGCTTTTCAGTCACGTCTGCAGGTAAGCCTGCAGGACCGTACAAACCGAACCAAAAACTGTAATCAAAGTCCTTCACACCTGATTCCGCAATCGTTGGCAGATTAGGTGCCACCGCCGAACGCTCAGCCGTTGACACGGCCAACATGCGTACTTTGTCGCCCCGGCCTAAAGGCAAGACCGATGGCGCTGTTCCCATAGAGAAGTCAACATCACCTGCGGCCACAGCCAACAAAGCCGGCTTGCCACCTTTATAAGGCACGTGCGTGAAGTCGGCGTCCATGTAGTCTTGCAACATCACTGCCGAGGTATGAGGCGAACCAGCCACACCCGATGAGGAATAGAACATGCCGTCTGCACTGGACTTGGACTTCTCCACAAACTCCGCAAATGTCTTGGGGCCTGTTTCTGCATTAACCGCCAGAATTAGGGGATAACTTGCCAGTCGATTGATAGGCGTAAAGTCATCGGCGGTGTATGTCACATCGTAAGCAAACTGGTCAACACCATAAATATTGCCAGTCGCTAGGCCAAGGGTATAACCGTCTTTTGGAGCGTTGACGATGGAGTTAGACGCGATGGTACTGCCGGCACCTGGCTTGTTTTCTACAACGATAGCCTGGCCGAGTTTTTCTGCCATGGCGGCCGTCACAATGCGAGCAATTGTGTCGCCTGAACCCCCTGCGCTATATCCCACTAGTACTTTGATTGTTCGATCAGGGTATTCAGCCGCTTGAGCTGCACCAACTACAAACATAGCGCTGATGGCGCCTACTAGTAAACGAGTTTTCATCTTTGTCTCCACTCAGTTAAACACCCCGTCTTAAAGCGACTGTTGCATTAATCATGCAATCTTATTGTTGGGGCATTTACTACGTGTAAACAAAAAGGCAACTGACGTCTAGAGGTTTAAAGCGCGCCATGGCTAAGCAATCGATTGCATGGCATGCGCATCAGGGTGATTGTTGAGTAATTCAACCGCTCGACACTTAGCGCAGAAAGATATAACCCTGGGGATCACCCACGCATGGTGCCAAGCCACATGTCAAGACATCTGAGGTGAGGTTAGCGAGTGCCAGCAGTAAAAAGAGTCCAATCAAAACAGCACCAAGTGCTGTACTGATCACTTGGTTTGAGCCAGCAAGATGCTTTCTATCAATAATCAACATCACCGCAGCGAAGAAGATACTGGCCATGAAAGCAATAAACCCCCAGGTGTACATGTGGTAGCCAAAGATGGCCGATCCAAACCCTGCATCACCCGGTGCTATGTGCAAAAGCACTTGACGCAAAGAGACTCCGGCGCCCGTCATGGCCGACAAGATGACTATGGCGTAGTGAATCGCCGATGGTCCGAAGCGAACATTCATGGCGAAGCCCAATCCTACAAGCATCAAGCCAACGCGTTGCAACATACACAGCGGGCATGGGATTTCACCCAAAACCAACTGAAAGAAGAAGGCCGCAATTAAGGAAACACAAATGCCGGCCAAAGCCAGCATATTTAAAACATAAGAGGGGTATGCACTGATACGCGTGGTCACAGGTAAAGATGCCATTGCCGTTCCCTTAGAGGCTGATCTGCATGGCGTCATCCATGTGGTACTGCATGGCACCGAGCATGAATAGAACCGCAATCACCCAGCTAGTGATGGCGAGCTTGCGATTGCCTCTAGAGGTCATAAAGACGGCTAGGCTCGTAAAAATCAGGGAAGGCAAAATAATCATTAATGGTGTCTTTCTTATGTTTAGGTGTTTGAAACACTGCCAGTTTGGAAAAGCTTAAAGATCTAGCCTATACAAATCCGAACCGAACATCTGTACTGAACATCAGAACTAAAATCCAACCGAAGGAATCGCTCTTTGGAGATGCTTCTTTATAGGATGCATCCTCTTAGTCAAACCTCAGATTACGCTAACATTTTGACAGTGTAATGACCTGCAATGCAAGCCAAGCATAGACCAACCATGAGTCTTATACCGATCAGGATGTGGCTTTCGTTTCGCAAAAGAGATTTAAAGGCAAACGCCGTTACAAAGAAAGTGAAGGGCCAGTGATGGCCCTGTAGCCATTTCACAGTTACTCTCTGCCTAACAATCCCTTACAAACAGCGCCGAAGACAATGATCGAATCTCTGCTACACGCCTTTCGAGAGCACCCTGAAATCGCGATTTTTTTATCGATTGCGCTGGGCACTTGGATCGGGCGCGTCAAGTTTGGACGTTTTCACCTGGGCACGGTGGCGGGCTCCCTGCTGATGGGGTTAATCATCGGACAAATAGACATTGAAATTCCCAGCGTACTGAAGGCCGTGTTTTTTGCGCTCTTTATCTACTCGGTCGGCTTTAAAAGTGGACCAGAGTTTTTTGGCAGCTTGAATCGCGGCACCATCAAGCTAGTCCTGCTATCTGTCATCTTGTGTGTCACTGGGTTATTCACCATTCTAGGTATGAACGCCCTATTTGATTTTGATGCAGGCTTTGCCGCCGGATTGGGTGCAGGTGCCTTAACAGACACAGCAATGATGGGTACCGCTTCAAGCGCCATGCATAGCTTGGACATCAGTGCCGAAGCCCTTGAGCGCCTTAATAGTCATATGGCTATCGCTTATGCGGTCACCTACCTATTTGGCACGATTGGATTGATTATTTTTGTCAGCTCAATCGCACCGCTCTTGCTCAACATTGATTTAAAGACATCGGCGCGCGAACTTGAAGCCGAGCTCGCGGGCAAGGGCCGTGCCAAGAGCGACGAAGAAATCCATAGCTATAAAGTAATGATTGCACGGGCCCATGTGATTTTGCCGGGCATGACAGCCGACGGTAAAACCATCGCTGAAGTCGAAGCTAAGTTTGCGCATCTGAGTATCGAACGTGTGATTCGAGGCACGCAAGTCATTGAAAGAGATACCGATTGCCGCTTACAGGCCGACGACATCGTTGGCTTGGTCTCACGACGTGAGTTTGTCAGCGACATGGATTATCACTTTGGACCCGAGGTGGACAGCTCGCTCGCTTTGTCTTACCCACAAAAGACTGTGCGTGTAGTGCTCAACAAACCCAAGTACGTCAACAAAACCATAGGCGAATTACGCCGCGAGGTTGGCCCCTTAAGCCGACATGGTGTGTTTGTGAATCAGATCACGCGTGCCGGCTATGACCTGCCCTTGATGGAGCACACGGTTTACCGTATTGGAGATGTCGCTGAGCTGTCTGGTCGACCCTCACAGGTTGAGGCCATAGCCAAGCGCTTTGGTCGCACCAAAACCGCTCACCACAAAAGTGACATTGCCGTTCACACCCTATCGATCGTGCTCGGCACCTTGGTGGGTCTTTTGACGGCACACATTGGCATCGTGCCGATTGAACTTGGCGTGGGCGGTGGGGTCTTGGTGGTAGGACTCATAGTGGGTTGGGCACACTCGCGCTACCCAGGGTTCGGAGATCTGCCGCCAGCAGCCCAGTGGGCCTTCTCGGAATTGGGCTTAACAGCCTTTGCTGCAGTGGTTGGTTTGATGGCCGGGCCGCGGGCAATCGAAGCGATGCAAGAACACGGCTTGGCGCTTGTGGGCGCAGGCATAGTCGTTACACTTGTGCCACCCATTGTTGCGTTTTATGCTGGGCGTTACCTGTTGAAACTACATCCCATGATTCTTCTAGGCGGTATCGCTGGGTCACAAACTGAAGCGGCTTCTATGAACACCATCATTGAGGAGTCCGGCAGTCAAACCCCAGTCATCGGATTCACGGTTTGTTATGCCGTCTCCAACGTCTTGTTTGCCGTTTGGGGACCGATCATCGTGGCACTCTCTTAGGGATGGGTTGGGTAAGATTTATGGCTTGATCGCCACACCACATATGAAAGCTGTTTTGCTCAAGTAAAATACGAATAATGCTTGCAACGAACAACATATCCGATCAGGTCTACATCACGCTCAGACGAAAAATCATGTCGGGCGAGCTTGAGCCTGGCTTGCAAATTAAAGAAGAACACCTAGCTAGCGATATGGCTGTTAGCCGCACTCCGGTTCGCGCTGCCATACAGCGATTGATTAATGACGGCTTGTTGATACAAGGAGAGAAACGCGGTGCATTCGTAGCAGCTTGGACCGATCGTGATATCGCCGAAGTTTTCGAAATACGTATCATGCTGGAATCAGCAGCCTGTGGTCTAGCTGCCATCAACAGCACACCGGAGCAAGTGGCAGCTCTTCGAGTGTTAACCGATGAAATGTCAGCACTCAGCTTGCAAGAGGGTCCAACGGCAGCAGCAGAATTACAGCGCGTAAACAATCAAATTCACCTAGCGTTATTAGAAGCTAGTAATTCTGCTCGCTTAAGACAGACTGCCAATCAGTTTGTTGATGTACCGATCATCATCGGTGCTTTCTATTTGTATGAGAAACCCGATGTCAGGCGATCAGCCCAGCATCATGAAGATATTATGCATGCGATCGAACGACGTGATCGCTTACTTGCAGAAGAGTTAATGCGTGTTCACCTAAGATCCGCATACCGTACGTTCGAAGCTTCGCGGGTTCGTCGTCAACCCTTAGAGACTGAATCCCTTGCCAGGCCAGACGAGAACCAGTAAGGAAAAAAACAAAACCGCAAAAGCCATAAATCGTAGATTAATACCTGTTGCCATTTGTTTGGCAGGCACTTCAAGTACTTTGCACGCAGCCACAAAAGCCAGCGAGCCCAGCGCCACCATGGTTCCAAATGACCATCCCAATAAAGCAGCCAGCGCTAGGAAAACTTGTTGCCAGTCGGTCGCCATAAAGGGACTGAAAACTGTCACGAAAAGCGTTGCGGTAACAACCATGTGCACCCCAATCATGGCAAACCCGAGAATCAGTATTGTCGTTAATACGATTAATGCGGTTGGGCCTGCAAAAGCGGCCACATCAGCGACGACACGATTGACTTCCGGCAACTGTGCGACGATTGCCGCAAAACACAAAGAGGCCACAAAAACCGCGATCTCACCATCAAAAAAACGCCACGCGTGTCGCACATCGCGGTGAACTTGAGTCAACGCACTATTTCTTAAAAATAGAGCCAAAAGGATTGTGCATGGAATGACGGTGATCACCGCCGCCTGCATAGGGGTGTACCCAGCCCAAAAAACAATCAACAAATCAATACCGATCAGCACCATGACAGGACCTAACATCCACGCCAGATCTCGCATGAACTGAGTTGGCAAATGGGTCGGCCAGGCACATTGTCCTCGCCAGAAGGCGATGGTCACTAAACTCAAAGCGAACAGCAGTCCTGTCAACATCAACCAGCCAATGGGTAAAGTTGGCGAAGACGCTTCAATCGCAACCCCCATGGCAACAGTGAAGGGAGAAAAAAGCACCGCTAAGCCCATACCTCTCATCGCCCAACTGGCATCCGTTCTCCTTTGCTTGCCCTGGCTTTGCTCAGACAATAGCGGTGACACCACACCGACCGCACCCACGGCCAGTGGAATCGCAAACAACAGTCCCAAGATCTGCAAAACCCCGGCCCGATGCTTATCGCACTGCGCATCGAAAGTTTGTTGAATAACTGTCAGGCGATTAGACAGTCTGACTAAAGCGCTCAGAGCAAACAGGGATGCCAAGAAACTAGCAAACAAGGCAGCACGTTCAACACCCGACCAAACCGATTGCCAGGCGCCAGTGTAGAAAACCAAAGCCGTGACCAACAAGCCAAACACGATCAGTGTTTTGCGCGGAGTTCCACGCGTGGTTACCAAAGCCATTGAGGCAATGATGGCCGCCATGGCCGCTGCAATATGACTGCCTATCGCCAATCCAAATAGAAGATGGGCGAACTCACTCCCCCACATTATTAGAACCAGAAAAGGCAAGAGCCGTCGCCAAAGCGACAGCTCTCGATTCGTTGATACAACCACTTTAAGCAGATGCAGGAAGTGGTGCCTCTCCAATCACAGTGCAACGATGCATTAGACGATCCCCTTTACCGTCATAGTCCATGACCGCATAGTGCAAGGTGCACCGGTTGTCCCAAATAACCAAGTCATTGGGCGACCAGCGATGACGATACTGATGATCTGGTTTAGTGACCAGCTCGAACAGATATCCCAGCACCGCTCGGCTTTCCTCTGGGCTCAAACCTTCGATATGTGATGTAAATCCGGGGTTAACAAAGACCCCTAATTGACCAGTTTCAGCGTGCTTGCGAATTAGAGGGTGGACCGAAGGCGGTGCCGCATCCAATTGCTCTTTAGTCACGACCTCATTACGGAATCCACCGCCGGCGGCGTTTGCAAAGCTATGTACGGCTTTAAGAGGCATTAGGAACGACTTAAAGGTATCTGAAAGTGCTTCGTAAGCTCGGTGAGTACTCGCAAAAATCGTATCACCGCCAACAGGCGGGATCTCTTTTGCGTAAAGCACAGACGCATGCGCCGGTGTTGCCTCATACGACTGGTCTGAGTGCCAGTAAGTGCCAGCGCCTTTACGGCCTTGGGGCTTTCCGTCAACAACTTTATTTGAAACCCGATAAATCTCCGGATGGTCTGGGTGCAGGTATTTGGTAACGGTATGGCCTTGTAGGGTATGAAGGGGACCGAATTTTTTCGCGAAAGCAATCTGTTGCTCTTCGGTCAATTTTTGATCGCGAATGACTACTAATCCATTGGCCTCGTGCCAAATTTTTCGGATTTGATCAAATGTTTCATCACTCACTGGGCCTGCCAAATCAATTCCAACGATTTCAGCCCCAATGGCTGGGCACAAGCGTCTCGTCTGCATATTATTTCTCCTCTGTCTTAATGGCCTCGTTTATGGCATTAGTTAACAACTTCAGTCATTTTTAAACTGCTTTGCTAAATCATCTGGAATTGACGTCTTAGGTTTACACGAAAGCCACTTTTTTACCCAAGGCGTCAATAACATTAATAAAATCAATCCCACCAATAACAATGAAATTGGCGATGTAAACAGAAACCCGTAGTCACCTTGTGAGATCAATAAAGAACGCCGTAGTTCACTCTCAGCCATTGGGCCAAGAATGACGGCCAATACAGCTGGCGCAAGCGGAATATCCATCTTTTCCATGCAATAACCCAGGATACCGATCAAGGTCACCATGGCCACGTCGAACAAGCTATTGCCAATCGAATAGATGCCGATGTAAGTCATCCCGATAATCATTGGCGCTAAAAGTAGAGGCGGCAGACGCAACACGCTGATAAACAGTCGAGCACCCATCGACCCAACGAAAAGCAATAAGACAGAAGTCACCAGCATCGACAACATGAATCCATAGGTCACTGGCGCAGAGTCCCGAAATAAAGCAGGACCCGGTAATAACCCGTGCACGAGCAACCCCCCCAAAATCACAGCAGCCACTGCGTTACCTGGGATACCCAATGTTAGTGCGGGAATCAATGCTGATGCGTTATCGGCATTGTTAGCACACTCGGCTGCGGCTACTCCTTCTGGTGCCCCTTTACCAAAACTATCTGGGTCCTTAGAGCTACGGCGCGCCTCGCTCCAAGCCAGCAATGAAGCAATATTGCCGCCAGCGCCAGGCACAATACCAACTAACACACCAATGGTCGAAGATTTAAACCAGGTAGGAATAAGACGACGCCAAGGCAATGATTCGCCAACGCCCATATTGCCCCTCTTGAGGTCCTCCGATTTGATCAACAAAGCTTTGGCTGCCAAATCAATGGCTGGCGGTATGGCGTAGAGTCCGGTTAAAAGCACCAAGATACCGATGCCACCGGTCAAGTACAACGAATCTAATGTGAAACGCTCACTGCCCGTCATCTGATCGATACCGACCAAACCAATCACCAATCCGAAACAAGCACTCAACAAACCCTTAACTGGATTGGTTGATAAGACAACGGCGATAGTGGTCAGACCCAACATGGCCAACCAAAATATCTCCGCCGAACCAAATTTAAGAGCGATTTTTGCCAAAGGTGGGGCTAGAAGCAGTAGCGAAATAGCACTGACCGCACCGCCAAATGCCGACGAATACAACGCAATCCTTAACGCCTTTCTTCCATGCCCGCTTAAAGCCATGGGATGCCCATCGAACACTGTTGCGATACCTGCAGGGGTGCCAGGGATTCGTAACAAAATAGCCGGTATGGCACCGCCATACATAGCACCGTTGTAAATACCAGCAATCATCCCAAGCGCCCCTAACGGGGACATCGTAAATGTCAATGGGATCAAAACCGCAATGCCCATTGTTGTGGACAGGCCGGGGAGTCCCCCAATCACGACACCAACCACGGTGCCAATGATCATCCACGAGATAACCTCAAAAGAAAACAGTAATGGCAAAGCTTGGAGGATGTTATCGAACACGCACTACGCTCCCAACATCCAGATTTCAAGCGGTAATGGACGATTCAAAACAATCTGAAACACCACATACAACGCCACACAAAACGTGACCGTACCAATAGCCAACCCTTTAGGTCTTCTGTAACCCAAGAGCCAAGCTGTTAATGGAATCAAGACAACATAAGTCGAAAAAAATCCAATGGTTGACACGCCCGCCAACATCACCAACAACGCACCAAAAATCACGATCAACCGTTTCGCAACCGCTTTATCAATTTGGGGACGTGACTCTACGCGAAGTTCTCCGCTGGCAAGAAGTTGAATAGCCCAAATTGCCGACAGAATGGCAGCCGCTATTGTGATGGCTATGGGCATGATGCGTGATCCTGCTGGGTAATGCCAAACAATACTCAAACCAACGACAGAAAGCGTCAAGACCGATAGCGCTGTGACAAGCTCTGCAGCTATTTTTCTAGAAACCATGATGAGTCAGTCCTCGCCTTCGGTCAGTCGTTTATTGACCGCCTGGCAAGGCCGGGCGGTCAATAAACACCATTACGCTGCTTTAACTACCTTATTGAGCGACCCAAGGTTGCTCCTGCCAAAGCTCAACATAACCGTCTCGTGTTTTGTAGAGCATGTCGGAATAGGCCTTAGGCCCAGACGCGTCCAAAGGAAGTGACTGCTCTGCGGCTTTCTTTTGAAACTCGGGGTCTGCAATGGCTTTTTGTACCGCTGTCGCTAGCTTTTCAATGATGTCATCGGGTACACCAGCAGGTGCTGCAATCCCGCGCGATGAGCCTTGCACAATGTCAAAACCTTGTTCCTTGAACGTTGGCACATCAGAAGTCATTTCCCAACGGGTCTCACCCATTTGACCCAAGGATTTCACTTGCTTCTCTTTCAGCATTGCCACGGCTTCACCCATGTTGAACACACCTAAAGTAATGTGCCCACCAAGTAGCGCTGAACGCACGGCTGAAGAACCAGGAAAAGGCACATGGGTCATTTTGACGCCTGCCTGCCGTTCAAGTGCCAGCATAGCTAGATGATCATCCGAACCAATACCTGTGGTGCCATAGGTCACAGCGCTAGGATTGGCTTTGGCGTACTCCACCAAATCAGAAACGGTTTGAATGTCACTGTCTGGAAGGACTTGCATACCGCCCGGGTCGTAGACCACGTTAGAGACCGGTGTAAAGCTTTCAAGCTCATACCTTGTCTTACGTTGGATAGGAATGGTGACCAAATTTGGAGTGTTAATGAAACCAATTGTGTAACCATCTGGCTTCGCTTGTGCCAACTCCGTGAAGCCTACCTCACCGCCTGCGCCAGGCTTGTTAACAACCGTGACATCGCCATCAAGATACTTGCCAATAAAGGGGGCAAGCGTGCGGGCAGCAATGTCAGTTCCACCTCCTGCGCTATACGCCACGATCATCTGGACAGGTCGATCGGGATAGTTTGCCTGAGCAACCGCATTTCCAGACAAGCCAAGCATGGCCACACAACTCACACTCAGTAACTTACGAAAATGTTTCATCTTGGGACTCTCCTTTAGGAAAATAAACGTACTTCCGTAATGTTTTTGTATTTAAGTTGTATACGAACACGATGGACGCGGGAGTGGCAAGAAAATTCTTTTCATGGATATCCCTAGTATTGCCGGTACAAATTGCGTAATGTGATTTTTTGATAAAGAATGTGTCAATTACTAAAAAATACAAATTGAATACAAATCTTATCCAAATACTCAAAAGGACTTGATGTGAGGATCGCGATCATTGGAATGGGTGAAGTGGGTTGTACACTGTATGAGGCCTTAATGGAAGGTGGACTCAAGATCGATTACGTCGCAGATAAAAAACCCAGCCAGCGCGCCATTGATCTCTGTCGTGATGGAAACAGCACTCTCACAACTGATGCCCAGACTTGCTTAGGAAATCTTGATTTGATTTTGTCGTGTGTCGAAGGCGAGACGGCTGCCTTTATAGCGACGCTAGTCGCTGAACACGGCCATGCTGGGCAGGTCTTGGTTGATTTCTCCACAGCCTCAGCAGACACAAAGCGACAGGCAGCGGCTTCTCTTGCTACTTGCGACATCCAATATATTGACATCGCAATCATGGGCGCTATCGCTCTGACCGGCTCAAAAACCAGCATGATCGCAGCTGGTATAGAACCCGGTAGCGCAAGTGACAGTGCAATTGCCAAACTGACTCAAGCTGGCTTGATGATTAAGATTATCGCCAACAGTCAGCCCGGCGATGCGATTTCTTTAAAGTTACTTCGCAGTATTTTCACCAAAGGCATGGAAGCATTGACAACCGAGTGTCTTTCGGCCGCCGAACACCTTGGTGTAAGGCAAGCGCTCTACGAAGTTCTTTCAGATGTTGATCAAACTCACTTACCCGATTTCCTTGAGATGCTTGTCAGCACACACGTGGTTCATGCCGCTAGGCGCAAGAAGGAGGTCGAGCGAGCGCACGATCAACTACAAGACCTTGGTCTAGATAGCTTGATGATGCCTGCTGTGTGCGCCGTTTTTGAACGGACAGAAAGATTGCATGATCGCAACACAACACTGTCTCCTCCATCACCTGAAACCGCCCTAGCGATTCTCACCCGTTTGGGCCAACACAGTCACTCTAAAAAGGCACTTAAGACTTAAAGCTTAAGCCACAACCACCACCCTGAATCGTATCCCTCTATTAACCATTTGGAGAAAAAATTATGTCCATTACACAAGACATCCTAGAGCAACTCAAAGCCCTTGGATCTGCCACCATCCACGAAGCCCAAGGACAAACCGGCGCCATGGATAACGAAATCAAACCCATCGACCCAGCCGGTCGTTTGATCGGTCGAGCACTCACTGTGGACACGCGACCAGACGACAATCTGATGATTCACTACGCCCTGACCAAAGCCAAGCCTGGTGATGTTTTAGTGGTCGATGCAAAAGGATTCATGGAGGCTGGTCCATGGGGAGACCTATTGACACTAGCCGCCATGCGCTGTGGCATCGTCGGTTTGATCATCGATGGCGCCGTTAGGGACGCCAACACCATCCTTGATTTGGGCTTTCCCGTATTTTGTCGTGGCTTGTCCATCAAAGGGACGAACAAAGCCCAACCCGGTAAAGTCAATCAACCCATCATTTGCGGCGGTGTTGCTGTGTCCGCAGGCGATATTGTGATGGGCGACAGGGACGGCGTGGTGGTGGTTAAAGCTGAAGATGCGCAAAGTACATTAGCGTCGGCCGCTGCGCGGGAAGCCAAAGAGGACGACATCCGCAAGCGTATCGAAGCTGGCGAAACAACAGTCGACATCTTAGGTCTTACTGAAAAACTCAAAGCGCTTGGCTTGACGTAATCGATTTGGATTAGCAATGGATAAAAAGACGTTGACTGCCTTGCCGGCAAATCGTGAGCCATCAATCATGGTTTCGGTGCAATGGCTCATGCACTGCTTGCAAAACATCTTTCAGGCCCGTGGTTTGGCGCCCGAGCAAGCCAAGCAAGTGGCAGATGTATTGGTGCAAGCCGACATGCGGGGTATTTACTCGCATGGCAGCAGCCGCATCACGATCTACAGCGACAGACTAAAACGAGGCCTTGTTAATCCAAACCCTAAAATCGTGGTGTCACAAACTGCACCCGGGACATTACTCGTTGACGGTGATAATGGCATGGGTGCAGTGGTTGGTCACCACACAGTACAGGCTTTGTTACCGCGTGTGGCAGAAACTGGTATTGCTGCAGCCACTGTTCAACGAAGCAATCACTTCGGTATTGCAGCAGTCTACGCCGAAGCCCTTGTTAACGAAGGTTGCTTCGCCTTAGTCTGCTCCAATGCTCCGCCAACAATGGCCGCGTACGGCACCAATGAAGCGGTATTCGGCACTAATCCCATCGCTCTTGGCATGCCAATGGGCAATCAAAAACCCCTTGTGACTGATATGGCCACCTCCGTTGTTGCTCGGGGAAAGATTATCCGTGCCGTACACGAGGCAACAGAAATCCCAAAAGACTGGGCATTAAATGCTAAAGGTGAGCCAACCACCAACCCGACAGACGCCCTGAATGGTGTCATTTTGCCTTTTGCAGGACCCAAAGGCTCGGCAATCGCGCTATTTGTTGATCTGTTGGCAGGCGTGTTAAGTGGTGCTAACTATGCAAAACAAACGCCAGACCTGTATCGCAACTTGAGCGATCCTTCAGATATCGGACACTTTATGCTAGCCATCGATATCAGTCGCTTTCAATCATGGGACACTTTTTACAGTCGTATCAACGATTGCCTAGGCATGATCACAGAAAGCACACCGCTTTCCGACACAAACGAAATCAAGTTGCCCGGTCAGATAGAAATGGAAAATAAAATGAAGGCTCTGTCAGAGGGCATTCCTTTGCCAGTTGATGTGATTCAGGCACTTGAACAAGCCTGCCAAGATGCCGGTGTGGCATTCACAGCACCCCATACGTCGAATGAGTAATCACAGGCAATAGCTAGACGAACAGAAGCAAGTTGGTGGCTCTCGTTTATCATCTAAGCAAATGATCAACGCTTGGTCATCTACTGACCAATCTAATCCGGCTTTTCATGTCACGTCCACTCGCACCCGAACCTTGGCACCCTCACTATTACGACCACCCACTCTTTGAAGGCTTTCAGTCAGTCTGTTCGCTATTCGATCCATGGCCCACCCATGAGCAGCTCAACGCGGCTGCGGCCTCAAGACTGATTTCCAATCAAGCGGGACAGAATGTGCGGTTTGTGTCGCAAACGGATCGCTTAGGCCAACGGGCATATGAGCAACAAATCGGTCAGACGGGATTGGTTCCCACCCGCTCAAAAAACTGGCACGACTTTTTGAATGCTAGCGTGTGGCTGACTTACCCGCGTCTTAAAGCCGCTATCAACGCAGTCCACTGTGCCCAGCCGATTGATTCGGTGCGCAGCAAAGCCTCGGATGCCGCCACGGTATTTGATGAGAGTGGCGCCATCCTGATTGGACCTGATCCACGTTTGGCGCAATGGTTGCGCAATCATGAGTGGCACAAGGCATTCGTTGCGCACCGTGAGTTATGGAATCACCACCGGCTATTCATTGTCGGTCATGCGGTGCTAGAGAAGACGCTGCGGCCCTACCCCGGCATGATCGCCAAGGTGTTGTATCAACCCTGGCCAAAGATAGAAGGCGCTTTACTGACCAATCCCCCAGAGGGGCTTGATGCGATCATTGCCAAGCGTTGGTTAGCGGGCGAATTTGAAAGCGCCGCAACACTTTTTGCGTTACCAGTGCTCGGTGTGCCGGGTGTTGACCCAGCCAACCAGGACCCTGCTTATTACAACAATACGCAGGTCTTTCGACCGGCAGCACGCGCTGTCGGTTGAAAGACTAATCGCTAATTAAACGGCCTAACCGAACCATGGTTGTGCCACGTTGCCATTGCGCCGCAACTGTCGGCATGATGAGCACCGTGTTGTCGTAGGGTGTTTCAACAACTTTATCGCCATTGTGCGCGATCGCCGTGCCCTTTTTTTCGATGACTTCTAAG
>JAWOGG010000133.1:0-4573 GCA_046497085.1 Orrella sp. | reverse complement strand
CGTTCATGATGCTGTCGCGTTGAATAAACCCCTCACCCGATGGCGCGGCTTCGACCAAAGCTGACATCGGTGCAAGCACGGTGCGGGCATGAGACAACCGAGTCAGTTGCGTTGAAAGACGCTTAAAGAGCTCGGTGAAACTGTCGACTTGGCCCCATAAAAACGCAAACAAATCCGCTCTTTGATCGGCCGACAGATAGGGGGCCAAATCAACCAAACGCGGTAGGAAGTCGCCCTCAAGCGGGGCAATGCGACGCGGGTAACGTTCGCGCAAGTAGTCCCACAAATCAACCACATCGTCTTCGGTGACACCGCCTGTCGGGGTTGATTGGCGTTGGGATTGCAACGCATTTAACGCGTCGTGTGCTTGCTTTGCCAAGCTCCCCTCAAATGAAAACCCTGTCTTTTCTTGGTTGAAGTCGTTAAAGAGAGAATTGGTGAGGATTTTGACTAACTCAACTTCAGTAAATAGTTGTAACTGCAGCGGGAAACCCGGCACTTGTGCCTGGCCGCGCCGCGTGAAGCGCGTGACCAGCCCAGTGGCCTCTTTGCCGCCCCCAGGAGGATTGACATGATCCACAAAATCTAGCCTTTGCCCATCAAGCACGGTCTCTAGATTGCCGTTTGCACCGGCGGCCAAGGCTGAAATCAAATACGACTTGCCCGCTTGTGACAAACCAAAGAAGCCGACCGTCGATGCAGACTGAGAGACTTTGTAAAGACTAGAGGCAAGGTTACGCGCCCGCCTGAGTTTGAGCACGAGGTGGTCAGCCTCGTTGTCCAAGCGCTGGGCCGAACGGCGGGCTTGGCCAATCCATTCAATGGCTTGACCAGACTGCTGATGGATGGTTTGCCAACCGTCGCTGAGCTTGGTGACCAGTTCTTCTTGTTGCATGACGATTACCTTACGCTTCCGCTGTCGAGCCAATATTGGGTGTCACCAAATCCGGCATCGGCCATCGTGTTGAGTTTGAGGCTGAGTTTGTTTTTTGAGGCGCCTTCGACATTGGCAATCTCAAAACTTTCGCGCAATTTACGGTCCGAGCGGCGCAAGGTGACTTTAAGTACCAAACCACTGGAAGAGAGTTTTTCTCTGACCGCGCGATCATCAATGGTGAGCGTATAGAGCGGTGAGGCAGGCCAGCGCTCAACGGGTAATTGGCGAAAGCCAAGTCGCATTGAACCGCGCACGTCAAACGCTTGATCGGGTAACTGATAATCAGGGTCGTCTAAGCGGATGTCCGAGTAAAACACGCTGTCAGTCTGAATGGCGTTGTTGTTGTCGATCAACCCGAGATAACGCACGGTTGAATAGGGCTTAAAAGCCGCCGCCCGGAAAAAGAAATTAGGCAAGCGCAAATCCTTACTCAACAAGCAAATCATCGCCCCAACGGCCGCCGTACTCTTGGGGTCATCCACGCGACCGTTGCGGTGAAACGGATACCAAGCGCCTGCGCGGTACTGATGCATGGGAATGATGCGGCTAACAGGCAGGGCTTGCAGTGATCGCATGTAAGCCACAACGCCAGGCAAACGCGACGGACGTCCGGTGAGCAACAAGACGTCGGGTCGGTAGCTATAAATGATTTCAGACAAGGCTTGCAGGGCTTTGCAAATATTGAATTCGCCGCGGATGAATCGCTCATGTAACTGACGCAAGCGCACATCAAGCGTCACCTCTAACAAAGAGAACCCTTGGTCAGTTGCAGAAGATTCAGTCGTCATTGATTGCTGCGCTCTCGATGGCTGACTGACCGACTGCCGCATCACCGCTTGCTCAACATACGCCAACACATCCTCAGATGGGGGTTCTTGACCCTCAAGCAAATCGCGAATGGTCATCACGCCTAAGTGACCCGACTCCATCGGGTCGTAGCGCTCGTACTCTTTAATCAGGCGCAGCCCCAAGGGATACAGCACTTGCAAAGTCAGCTGCTGACGCAACAACGACTCATGTACGTTAAGTGGCTCTGAACCCATGAGTTGTGACACCAGCGCATCGGCATCTGTGACCCCTGCCTTGGTGATGGCTTGGGTGATGGCCGGCAACACCATGAAGCGAATCACGTCGAGCACAATATCGTCGCCCGCCATCCGGAAGCCGTCACGAAACCGTTGTTCGGGCACGATGTAGGCGCCAGAGCCTTGTGAGGTGGCGTTGCCATTACTGTTACCGCTGCCATTGCTTTGTCCGCGGTCTAGGAAGTATTCGTTGATCACCAAATCGGTGGTGCCACCACCGATGTCGACCGTGGCCACAGAGATGTAAGGCTGTGGTGGGTCTTGACGCGCGGGTTGATCCGGGCGAGCCAGTGCGGTGAAGAACTCTTCGGCGCGGCCTGCGAATTTGTTTTGAATTTCACTAAACAGATACACCGCTTGACCACCTGTGGCTTCATCCCATTGCAGATGAACCTCCGGGAATGCCGGAAATGGCTTCTGGGTGTCATCATCGCCATCGACCTCGGCGTCCATGGCATGCCAACCCATGCTTTTCCAGATCAAACCAATGGCTTGAGTCATGCGCTCACGGAAGATTTGGCGCTCCGGCTGGGGCATGGACGGCGGTACGGTCAAGATGATGGTGCGCAAATGCCGTGGCATGCGCGAATGACTTTGACGCAACCGTTGCGCTGGGCTGTTCATTTGGGTCAATGCCTGCGCCAAAACTTCGCACAGCATCAATGTCATCAGCGAACTGCGAGAATAGTGCGGATGAAACACCGGCATGCGCTCTGCAGGATCCAAGGTGTATAACGCTTCGCCGAGTTCGTTGATGAGGCTAGAAAGCGGTGCGGCAGTGGCATAGGGCTCAGCCTCAATTTTGAGGTTGGCGGTATTGAATCGCCAGCCGGGCTCAAAGCTCTCGGTATCCCACAGATAGCGCTTGGGACTAGAGATGCCGGTTGCACCCTCGGTGCCACGTCTAGACGCCGCCAAGCGCGAAGCCTCTTGTCCGACACGCACAATGGTTGGCCACAGAAACGCATCGGTGCGACCGCTCTTGGCGGAGAAGTTCTCTTTGCCAAACGACGCCTGAGCAAACTCAATGCGACTGTTAAAGGGCTCTTGGTAAACCCGCTCCGGTTGGCTTAAATCACGCAATTCCAACTCATAACGGCGCCGTAGGCCATCGTTTTCTTGGGGGTGGTCTTCAATCAAAATGCCGCACGTGCGCGAGTTACCCACATCAAGCACCATGTCGACCATGATCGGTCGATACAAATCAGAAGGTGTGTTCGAGATGAGTTTGACTTCAGGCAAGCTCAGCGCATCGCCGAGCATGTGGAGCAGATTTAAATAATGCCCCTGATGGTGCAATGCTTGTAGGTCGCTGGCCACTTCGTCAGTGTCTTTGCGAATGTTTGGCCCAGCGAGCTCTTGATAGAGCTCAGCGAGCCATTCATTGACCCAAGATTGGTCTAAAAACCAGCCAATTTCGTCAGCTTGATAGGCCAGTGCAAATGCTGAGCCCGCGGTCACGTCATCCATGGTGGGCGACAGATAAGCGGTGTTTTCTGTGTCGGGTAAGACTTTGGTGTCGAACGCAAAGGTGATGCGGTGGGTTGGCTCGCCTGGTTTGTCATCAACGCGGACGATGCGAACGCGGGCCCAATTCAACGGTCCTTGTTCAAATTGACGTCCTGGCGTGCATCTAAAAAAAGGGGCGGGTAACCAGCGACCGTCTAACAACCGTAACGACTCTTCGTTATCAAGCTCAAGCGTGGGCTTGTGGGATTTGCTGGTGTCTGGTGGCAGGTAATAGCGGCCGTCCTTCTCGTTTTCTAGTAACCGGCCAACGGGTCCCGCTTCGGTCAGCTTGATGAAGGCACCGGCTTGGCCTTTGACTGTAAAAGTCACGGCGAAGTCAAGAAACTGCACACCGCTGTTCATAACCAGCGTGGCTTGCTCCTCAAAATTAGTGATGTCGGCGAGCATGTCTATTTTTATCCTTTTTTACGGCATTTGCCTAATCGTGATGGGCAACGACTGACCATCTTTGCCTTGGCCGGTACAACGCGCCTGGCCAGATTGGTCTGGTGTGCAAGAAATCGCAGGCAGTGTGAAAGTCGATCCGTCACTGCATTTGGCGACCGTGCCTTGGCCGGAGATCTGAAGTTTGCCGCCAACCATACTGGACGCCGACGTGCCTTCGCACTCCACCCCACCGCCTCGTTGGACGGTCACTTTGGCTTGCCCGTCTTCAAACTGATAGCGCAACCGCACCGGTTGCCCCGTAGCTGAGTCCTGCATGCCGCCGGCCGCACGCCAGTTGCCGTCTAGAAATTTTACCGATCCAGACTGCGTTGCTCCAGGCGGAATGGCCATTTGTTTGCCCAGGGCCGAATTTGCTGCGCCGGGGTCAGTCGCTGTTGGTGGTGTTGGTGGTGTTGGTGGCTTAGCCGTATCGTCTGCAGACGCGCTGTCTGTTGAACCAGCCCCCTCCGTTCCTTCAGCGCCATCCGCACCTGCTAACGACTCATCGTCCACACCAGAAAGGCCATCGGTGCCATCGGTACCATCAGCAACATCAGTGCCATCAGCAACACCATTGCCGACGCCCTCTGCTACC